>JANQGW010000225.1 GCA_028282905.1 Sedimentisphaerales bacterium
CTGACAGAGAAGGGTTACGATGTGCGGGTGGTCTTTACCGAGTCGCTGGAGCACGCCTGCGATGTCGCGACGAAGGCGGCGGTGGATTATCAATGTGCCTTGGTGACCGCTTCCGGCGGCGACGGGACGCTTCGAGAGGTGGTTCACGGGCTGGAGGGCAGCGACAAGTTGTTTCTGCCGATTCCCGGCGGGACTGAGAATCTTCTGGCCAATGAACTGGGCTTTGATCTGCATGTGCAGTCGCTGATTGACGCGTTTGAAGGCAATTGCATCAAGCCGCTGGATATTGGTATTGTCAATAGGAAATGTTTTACCGCGGTGGCGGGCTTTGGTTTTGACGGGAAGGTGATTCACCGCATCAGTACATGGCGGACCGGGCATATCAGCCATTTGACCTATTTCTGGCCGCTGTGGCGGACGTTCTGGGAGTATGATTTCCCGGCGATGAAAGTTGTCGCCGACGGCAAGGAAATCTTCAACGATCGCGGACTGGTGTTTGTGGGCAATACCTCGCGTTATGCGATAGGGTTAAGTTTATGTAAAGAGGCCAACTACGGCGACGGCTTACTGGACATCTGTATTTTCCGCTGTCACAGCCAGATGTCTCTGTTAGGACATGCGATGACGACAACGCTGAAGGTTCATACGAAGCGAAAGAATGTCATTTATCAGCGTGCCAAAGAAATCCAGATTACCTCGGAAGACGGTCCGGTCTATTGCCAGATCGACGGCGACCCGGGGCCGACATTGCCGGCCGACATCAAGGTGATTCCCCAAGCCATCCGCGTCCTCGTACCGCCCAGCGCCAAACCGGCTGGTATCCGAACCCGCCTCCGCCGCGTGATTGGATAAGAATCAAAAAATACCGGGCACCGTTTCTTATCGTTTGTTCAAATATTCTCTAATCCTATTAAGATAACGTAAAAATTCAAATGACTCTCGGTTTCTAACCCTACCCCGATACACATGAATGACCCTGACATCACCATTTGTTAAATGGAGTTTTATCATTGTATCTCTGCGCCCTTTTTTAGCTCCCTCAAGACGATCAGGAGGGGCTATCGGCCAAGGACTCTCAATAGAACTAATGTCCGCATAATCAACAAAAAAATTCTCCGCTTTATCATCTTGAGAAATTACAAATATGCCTTTGCGAGTTACAACAATAGCATCTGTTAATTGATCAGGTACATTATAATAGACTCCAAAAACTTCGCCTTTGCATTCAGCTTCTTGCTCAATATATTGAACAATAGAATCCTTCAATTGTTCAATAGGCTTAAACCCTTCTAGCGGTTTAAGAGTTCTATGAACTCTGCTCTTAATCATATCCATAACTACCCACCGTCCAATTCAATATAATTGCCATTGTTTTTCCGGATACGACAGTGTCCGGCCATCCTCCGAAGCAGAGCTACTGTGGAGAACGGGCGTGCCTTCGTAGTAAAAAATAAACGTCAATTCCATTCATCCCATCAAAAAACAGCATTAAAAGACACTTTTACAATTTTGACCCCCTTAATTATCCCGGGATAGTTTGTAGAGCCGTAATGTGCTTGGCTCAGGCAGAGGCGATTTGCGCGGGCGATCAAAATTTCTTCCAAGCGTTTCCCATTGGAGTATATAACGCACCCCCGCTTCATCAACGGTGCCAATATCCGTAGCACGCCGGATTCCGATCCCTTCGAAATCAATTTGCGGCTTATTCATTTCAGCCGGGTATCGATGCGTCTGAGGGAGTGTGACCGTTCTGTCTGTCGGTTTTAGTGTCTTTTCGTCGATCACAAGCCTGCCGCTGCCGTAATCGCGATGGCGATGCGTCAACGTGAACATCCCGCCATCCAGTTTGACAGGTTTGCTGATGCTGATCCCGATAAAGCCCATCGAACCGCCGCCGCTGAACAGGACCGGTTTATCCCAGTCGGTCAGCTGATAAACTTTCCATGTTTTGCCTTCAAAGCGTGCGGCGTATATCTGCATGTTTCCGTCGCTGTCTGATTTGTGATACATGATGACAGGTTGATCATCCGAGTCAAAAATCAGTTTTTGACAACCGTTGATGATCCCGCCTCTGGGGGGGATCGGATCCACACATAAAGCGGTATTATCCAGTGTCATTGGCAGCTTGATCTTTTCTGAGGTCGCCGTTTCCCAGATCAGCAGATCACTGCTTCGTGCATAGGATAGATGATGATTGGTGGCACAGTCCGGGGTATCTCGCCACACCCAGACCATGTGGAACCGCCCATCCGGCCCTCGCAACGGCCCCATTGGATAGGCGTTGCGTTTGCCCTGGCCATCGAGCAGCGGTTGGTCCAGCAGTCGGGACCATGTGCGAGTCGCGCAGTCATATTTATTGTATATTCTCATGCCTCTACCTGAACTGCCGTTACGATAATTGAAAATAAGGTCTTCGTTTGTGTCCTTCAGGAACTGTGGATAGGTAACCCGGTCCTCCAATTTGCCGGTCATCGGGTATCGCTTCAGAGTTGCAATATCGCCGGCCGTTTCCGTCCTGAAATAGATCAGCTTGACACAGTGCATGTTGCCCGAAACATGAAGATGCCCGTCGCGGTCGAGCGTCATTGTGATATAGTTGTGTGAGTCCCATCCGATTTTCGAGTCAAGAATCTTATATTGCCAGGTATCCGAGCCAACGCTCCGAGAGGCAACGGTCATCCGGCGATCCTGATCATAATACGCAACGTACTGACGACTGCCGGAGGTTAACAGACAGAAGTCAACAGGGAAACCGGACGGCACTTTCGAGATTTCCCACGTCTGCTCAATCTTATACATAAGCGACTTGTCGAACTCGACGCAAAAACTTATTTGATGAGCACAGACAATAATTAGGATGACCAGAGCCTTTTGTAATAAAGATAACATAAGCTTCTCCTGAAATGGAATCTGGCATTTTCAATTTATGCTGTTAGAAGATAACAGCCCAATCATACCAGTCTGTTATGTCCCGCACAAGCACAAACTGGCTCTAATATATCCTGAAACCCTGTCAAAAAACAGCATTTAAACTTTCCCTTTTCACAATTTTGGCTATACTATCGGCTTGAAAATAATTATTACAGGACAATATGATGAGTGATTTTCGGATTGGTGATATTCAGGTTGGGGTTGACGGCGATTTGTTTTTGATTGCCGGGCCTTGTGTGATTGAGTCAGAGGCTGTTTGTCTTGAGGCGGCCGAGTTTTTGCTGGGCTTGCAGGACAAAACCGGTGTCGGCTGTGTGTTTAAGGCCAGCTTTGACAAGGCCAACCGCTCCAGTATCGACAGTTTTCGCGGGCCGGGGCTGGAAAAGGGCCTGGAGATTCTGGCGGGCATTCGTGATAAAACCGGCTTGCCGATTTTGACGGATGTGCATGAGGCGTCACAGGCCAAACCGGTTGGCAAAGTGGTTGACGCCATGCAAATTCCGGCGTTTTTGTGCCGACAGACGGATTTGCTCGTCGCCTGCGGCGAAACGGGAAAACCGGTCAGCATCAAAAAGGGCCAATTCGTCAGTCCTGATGAGATGAAAAACTGCGTTGGCAAGGTGCGTTCTACCGGTAACGACAAGATTATGCTGACCGAACGCGGGACTTTTTTCGGCTATAACCGTTTGGTCAATGATATGACATCGATCCCGGCGATGGCCTCTTACGGCTGTCCGACCGTTTTTGACGTAACGCACAGTACCCAGCAGCCTGGCGGGTTGGGCGATGCCAGTGCGGGTGCTCCTGAGATGGCCCCGGTTCTGGCTAAAGCGGCTGTTGCCGCCGGAGCGAATGCTTTGTTTATGGAAATCCACCCCGATCCGGCCAAGGCCCTGTGTGACGCGGCCTGTATGCTGAGTCTGGATAAAGTGACGCCGCTGGTGGAAACCTGTAAGCAAATTCACTCAATCATTCGACAATCGTAATCTTTATGACTGACCAAGCCTATAAATATCTTTTTGGTCCGGTGCCGTCTCGGCGGCTGGGACGCAGTTTGGGTGTCGATATCGTTCCGCTCAAGACCTGCACGCAGAATTGTATTTACTGTCAGCTTGGCAAAGACGCTCCGCAGACACTGGACCGCACCGACTATGTCCCCATCAGTGATGTGCTGGATGAATTGACCCGCAAGATAGAGGAAGGTCTAACTGCTGACACGATCACGATCAGCGGTTCAGGCGAGCCGACGCTTCATGCTGGTTTGAGCGACCTGATTGACGGGATTCACCGACTTACCGATATTCCCGTGGCGGTGATTACCAACAGCACGCTGATGTATCGGGCGGATGTGCGGGACGATTGCGCCAAGGCTGATATTGTTTTGCCGTCACTGGATGCGGCGGATGCCGAGACGTTCGAGGCGATGAATCACCCGCATCCGAATCTCTGTTTTGCCGAATGGGTGGGGGGGCTGAAACTTTTTAGCAAGCAGTTTTCCGGCAAGCTCTGGCTGGAGGTCTTTTTCTGTGACGGTGTCAACACCAATGACGAATCCGTCACCAAATTCAAAGATCTGATTGAGCAACTCAAACCGGACAAGGTGCAAATCAACACTTCGGTGCGGCCGACGGTTCACAGTGTCGCCGCGAGGGTGCCCGAAGACAAGCTGCACGCGATTGCCGAGAAACTTGGTGATCACGTGGAAGTCATTGCTGATTTTTCAAGACTTGATGGCCAGACAGAATTTTCCGCTAGTGAAGAGGGCATTCTCGCGATGCTCAGTCGGCGCCCTTGCAGCCTGGAAGGTATCTGCGACGGGATGGGGCTGAACCGCAATGTTGTCCAGAAAATCATCGCACGGCTGTTGGAAACTTCAAAAATCATCGCCGAAGAAAAAAAACAGGAAACTTACTACAAGATTCCCTAATCGGTAATTTCACCCAGTCTGGTTCGGCCCGCTCGTCATTTCTGTTTATTATAGGACAATCCAGAAACTTTCATCTGCGCCCGGGACTTTTCCCAAAATCCCCTGAAGGACTTTAGATTATCGGTCGATATATAGAATGTGAAATCTGACGGATGAAAAAATAATTCGTTATTTTTCACAAAAATCCCTTAAGAAAATCAAATTCTGTCCGATAAGAACGGTAATGAAGTTATTTTTTAGTGCGGGCGCTCATGGATAACAGAAAAAAACAACTCATTTTGAACAAGGGCCAGGAGAAGTATATCTTCCGGTTTGACGCGGGCAGCGAGGGTAAGCTGCTGGATGCACTGGTGGCTTGTGCGGGTAATCCACAGACCAGCTTTGACTGGTTTGACGCGGCCGTATTGAGTTTTAAGCTCACACAATCACTTATTGGCCAGGCCGATGAGCTGCTTTACAAAGATCTGAACGATCCCCTGCAGACGTATCCGCAGGGTTCCTGATGCAAACGGCCTATTGGGGCTGTTTACAATACGAAAATCCAAAATTGAGGATTCGTTTTTAGGAACGGAATTTTTCAATGTGTTTTTGGAACTACGAAACATCGAGTTAACACTAAGTAGAGAAGAGTAGAGAAGGGATTTTTTATGGACAATTCAGCGGTCATTCAGGAATTTTCAAATTATTTGAAATTTGAAAAGCATTTTTCCAGTCATACGGCCAAGTGCTACGGTGCGGATCTGGAGCAGTTTGTCAGTTTTCTGACCGAGCAGGACAATGCTGATCAGGGTGGCGGAGACGCTAATCCGTGGGCCACTTCAGGCGGGACCGCCACGGCTACCGAAGTGGAGGCTAAAGTTAACGTGGATAAACTGCTACTGGCCGCTGATGTGAATACGATTCGCAGGTTCATGGCGTCGCTGGCTGAGCAGCAATACTCCAAATCGACTACAGCCCGCAAGCTGGCAACGCTGAGAAGTTTTTACAAGTTCCTGGTGAAACGTGATTATGTCAGCAGCAACCCGGTAACAACAATCAAAACCCCCAAGCAGGACAAGAAACTGCCGAAATTCCTCGAATATGAAGAAGTACAGCGGCTGCTGAATACACCGCCGGCCAATACCTGGCTGGGTGCTCGTGATCGGGCGATTCTGGAAGTGCTTTACTGTACGGGAATGCGTGTAAGTGAACTGGTGGCATTGAATATGGATGATGTTGACTTTCTCAGTGAAGTGATTCATATTCGCGGTAAAGGTAAAAAAGAACGTATCAGTCCGATCGGTTCCAGTGCGCTGCAGCAGATTCAAGCGTATATTGAATACCGCAACAAACGCATGGCGAATGATTCGGACTTTGACAGCAAGGTGCTGTTTGCTAACAAGCACGGCAAACGCCTGAGTACCCGCAGTGTCCGCCGGAAGATGGATAAATATCTGGTAGAGGCGGGATTGGATCCATCGATTAGCCCGCATACGCTGCGGCACAGCTTTGCCACGCACATGCTTAATAACGGTGCTGATCTGCGGAGCGTTCAGGAACTTCTGGGGCATCAGTCGCTATCCACGACGCAGATTTACACGCATGTTTCGACCACGCAGCTGAACGAACAGTACCATCAGGCCCATCCGATGGAAAACCAATCTCCCGATACATATCAGTAGGATTTTATTATATCAGTGTCAAAAAAAGCCCGGTTTTCGCCGGGCTTTTTTTATGATCTAACTTTTTCACCGTTAAAGACAATATCAAGGAACCCCGGCTTCGCCGGGATGCTGTTTAAACAGATTCCTCACTGCGTTCGGAATGACAACATGAAAGCAGGTACAATTCGAGTTAGTCAACCCAGACACGTCCATCGTGCTGAATCCGTACGGTTTTGATTTTTCCATTGCTGCATTTAACCTTTGCGGTACCTTGCCATGTTTTGGTATCCGAGGTCATTGTAATCGGTTCGGCCAGGCTGCTGTGCTTTAACTCAGTGCCGGACAATTTGTCAAGCGTTTTCGCATAGCGTTCGTTCTCCATCTTATATTCTTCCTGGGCATAGAGAATTGTATGCAGCAGATAACGGGCACGAATGGTTTCATCCGGGATGAACTTCACGTTCGAGCCAACCGGCTTTGTGGTAAACTGCACATATCCCCAGGTTTCCGGCCGGTGCATGTTGATGGCACCCTGCGGAGACCAGACCCAGTTTTCTTCGTGCCAATTGTCGGTGCGTTCTTTAGCGTCAGGGTATCTAACATATTTGCCGTCCACAATCTTGTGGCCCCATTGGACGCGTGAAAATCCCAGCCGCCACTGGTCGCCGTCCACCGGCGGACAGGTGGCATTGGCATACTCGGTCATGGCCGACCACGGGAAGGCTATTTCCACGGTCCAGCCTTTATCAATATCCGTTGGGTCATTGAGAGTGCCCAGGACGTGGACGCCGCTTTTCTGGCCGGGCATTTCACGGACCTTCCATTGTCCGGCGTGCTTGTACGGCTTGGTCAGATGCAGGTTCCAGACAGTATTCAGGGCGTTCATCTCGAATTCGTAATAGTTGTGACTGTCGCCATCCGGGTCGATGAAGACTTCGTAATCGTTGTCATTGAAAATCACGGCGTTTCGCTCGGTGAGCGTGCCCCAGACGTGCTCGTCTTCCATGTCAGCGGCGACATACAGATACTTATCGTCCCAGAGCATTTTGGTGCGGGTTTCGTAGTATGGTTTGACCGGCCGCATGACACCTTCGATATCGACATGCGGATCGGTCCAGGCAGCTTTTTGCCATGAGGCTTCGTCCAGTTTGCCGTCGATGGTCAGTGCTTCTTCGGCTTTCATACAAACATAATGACGTGGCATAACAAAGCCTCGCGGGTCGGCGGCGATGTAGGCTGCCAACTTTTTCGATTTGACGGCATCATCGTAGACAAACTCGCCTTTTTCCGTTGACCAGTCATTGCCGAAAAAGCCCGCGGCCTTGACGCCTTTGGCGCCGTCGGTGAGCATTTGAGAACTCATGACGATGCAATCCGGAAAACTGCATCCGGCAAACAGGTAGGCCAGTCGCTCAGTCAGGCGCTGTCCGACAAGGCCGGTGCCGCTGACAACGGCCACGCAGGCGGTTTCGCTGTCTTTTCGTGGACGCAGGAACAGGCAGGCCAGGTCGCTACCGGCAATTTCACGGTCACTAATGATAACTTTCTTGCGGGTGACCTGAACCGGGCTATCAGTTAGTAATTGGCCCCAGGCACGGTTGGTGTCAGCATTACCGTAAAGGACGACACCGCGGTCTTTTTCTTTGGAAGCCTTGAATTCGGTATCGGGGATGATATCGACGGCGCCGTTGCCCTGATACCACCATTGCTCGGCGTCAAAGCGAGCCTTGGTTTTTGCCCAGGCATTTTCCGCTTCATTGCCGTCGGTTGCGTAAACAAACATCATCCGATTGCCAAAACCCATTTTGAACGGGCCGCAGCGGTGCGGGCCTTTATGGTTCTTGGCGGCGGGGCCGGAGACCTGCCATTTTCCTTGCTGTTTCGTCAGCCAAATCTGTTTTTCTTTGGGGCAGGCGATGTTAGCGATCGTCTGTCCGTCCAGTGTCACGCTAATATCTTCATTGCCCGGCAAATAATCGAGTTTCAGGCTCAGTCGTTCGACATTTTCCGTTGTGCCGATAAACGCCCGTTCGGGCGGGTTGCAGCGAATGCTGATTTTGCTCTGATTCAGTGCCTTTGTCTGAGCTTCGATACCGGCCCAGTGAGACCATGCCACGACGCCGGGGTTGGCGGTGATGAAATCGACCTGACGGACTTCAGCATCGGCTGGGAGGCTGTGGCGAGCGAAGAAATCAAACAGCGGCGGCCAGTCCACGCATTCGGCGCCTTCGGTGTCGCCGTCATCCCACCAGTGACCGGCGTCCGGTTCTTCGTAATAGACAAAATCCTTGTGGAAGGGCTTGAGCTGTTCGATCATCATGGTCGATTGATCGGCACGGACGTTATCGTCGGCGCTGCCGTGAATGATGTAGACGCCTTTATGTTCCAGATTTTTCGCCATCGCCAGCGTTTCACTGGAGGTTTCAGCCCGCATCAGCATTTTTTCCATATCGCTAGCGTCTTCAGGCTTTTTGGCGCCGCGATAGGAATGAAAGCTGATCCAAGCGGCGCTGGGGCCAATGGCTGCAAATTGACCCGGGAAAGTAGCCCCGTTGATCCATGTGCCGTGACCTCCCATCGAATGGCCGGTCAGGTAGATGCGACGGGGATCGGGTTTGAACTCTTTGCGAGCCAGTGCCATGACTTCCTGCAGGTCGGTCCGGCCCCAGTCTTCCCAGTCGAAGCCGTAAGGGCCGCGGTTGGTGGGGGAGACGATGTTGCACCAGGGCTTGGCGGCATAGGACGAGGCCTGATTGGCCGCTTCGACACGGGCACCGTGAGCACTGATGACCATCCCCAGGTTTTCATTGTCGCCGCTCAGCGGAACAGCCGGTCGGACGGCGTAATACTGCACGCTGCCGTCAATCCGGCTGATAAAGGTGCGTTTATACATGTCGGTAGGCTGTTTGACTGCAATTGAAAGCGTTACGGTATCATTGACCTGACGCTTATTTTGACCTACAGTCAGTTGGAGCGACTGGGAGCCGGCTTTGGAAAATGCTTTATGTTTTATTTCAAAGGGGACTTTTCTCACTGACAGCGGCGGAATTGACGGCACGCTGATGGTTTTGGGCTTTTTCTTTCCCCAAGCTACAGTTAGCTTGAGATTATCCTGCACTTGCGTGGTGCAGTTGGCAATGGTGACGGCACCGACAGTATCGACCGGCTCATCAACCAGTGCATCCGGCAATGTCATCCCGGCTGTATTAAAAACGATGTCGGATTTCGGCTCATACAGTTCGGCCTTGACCCGACCGCCGGAACGCCAGGTACGTTTAAAGAGAAACTCATTGACGCCTTTTTTGAGTTGTACCGGCAGCATAATGAGGTCAAAATTTGGCTCCCAAGGGCTGTTTTCATCTTGGTACTGATAGCGGCTGCCTACACGCGGCACGCCGTTGACATAGGCCATGCTGTTTCCCATCATGCGCAGCAGCATGATTTTGTCGCTGTCGCTGGTATAGGTGGCAAAAATGTAGCCGCCTCTGCCTTCGGCGGAAAACCAGCCTTCGTCGTCGGTGGCGATGGTTTTCCATGTCTTTTCCTTGCCATCGGCCAGTTTTAACGTCTGGCCTTCGGTAGGCGGCTGCCAGTCGCCGGTAATAATTTTTTGGACGACAGCATCTGTATAGATGGGCCGCCGGCCGTAGATACCGGCGTTTTCCAACAACAGGCCGCTTTTGAAGTGGAACGCAGGCGATTGCTCGGCAAGAATGACAGCGGGATGAATTAAGAATAACACAGACAAGCATAGCAGGCCCATGTTCCGGCATGTTTTTGACATTAGGGCGGTGTTCATAAGTTTCTCCTGTATTTATGTATTATTTCAGCTGACTTACGACGTCCGGCCGGTGGTGCGATGAGAAATCAGTACACATTCGGCACAGAACATGACAAACATACGATATTATGGCGTGAATTTCTGATGATTACAATTGTTTTTTCATTATTAGGGCTACTAATAATCGTAAAACAACTGAAATCTCAGTAACACCTTGAGAAAGTGCCTATGGGATAAATAAATAGTACGGATAAATTCATAACTGACCGTTTTTTCGGGACTTGAATTGACGTAAGGAGTGATTTCGGGTACAATTCTGCCTTGAATTTGACTTTATTGGAAGGGCGATTATGACTCGAAAAGGGATTATTTTGGCCGGCGGGTCCGGGACTCGACTATATCCGGCGACGCAGGTGGTGACCAAACAGCTTTTGCCGGTGTATGACAAGCCGATGGTTTATTATCCGCTGAGCGTGCTGATGCTTGCGGGGATTCGCGAAATTTTGATTATCTCGACGCCACAGGATCTGCCGCTGTACCAGGCGATGCTGGGTGACGGATCGCAATGGGGTGTGGCGTTTGAGTATGCCGAGCAGCCAAAGCCTGAGGGACTGGCGCAGGCGTTTTTGATCGGGCGGGATTTCCTGGCCGGTTCTCCGGTGTGCCTGATACTCGGTGACAACATTTTCTACGGACACGGTTTGATGGCGGCATTGGCCCAGGCGATGAGTGATAAAGAAACCGCGACGATTTTCGGCTACTATGTCAGTGACCCGGAACGTTATGGTGTAATCGAATTTGACACAGACGGCAACGTGCTCGGTATTGAGGAAAAACCGCTGAAACCGAAGTCTAATTATGCCGCGATTGGTCTTTATTTCTATGACTCGGATATTTGCGATATCGCCGCACAGATCAAGCCGTCGGCGAGGGGAGAACTGGAAATCACGGATGTGAATATGGCGTATCTAAAGCAGGGCAATCTGAAAGCCCAACTGCTCAGCCGGGGTATTGCCTGGCTGGATACAGGCACCCATGATTCGATGCTTCAGGCGAGTGTGTTTGTGCAGACGGTTCAGCAGCGGCAGGGCCTGATGATCTCGTGTCCGGAAGAGATTGCCTATCGACTCGGCTGGATTGACGCCGAACAGGTTTTGCGGATGGCTGATCCGTTGAAGAAAAATCATTACGGCAACTACCTGGTTCGTTTGGTGAAGGGACAGCTTTGATGAAAGTTATTTCTACGGAGATTGAAGAAGTAAAGATTATTAAGCCAAAGGTTTTTGGTGATGCCCGGGGTTTTTTTAAGGAAACGTGGAGCCGGAACCGCTATATCGAGGCCGGTATTGAATTGACCTTCGTTCAGGATAACGTCTCATCGTCGAGTAAAGGCGTTCTTCGCGGACTGCATTACCAGCATCCACAGGGACAGGCCAAGCTGATTTCCGTTCTTCGCGGTGAGGTTCTGGATGTGGTCGTTGATGTTCGTGTCGGCAGCCCCACATTCGGCAAGTACGTTTCGACGATCCTCTCGGAGGACAATCACCGCCAGTTTTATGTACCGATTGGATTTGCCCACGGATTTTGTGTGTTGAGCGAGATGGCCTTGTTTTCCTACAAGTGTACCGAGTTCTATAACGCACAGACCGAAGGCGGTGTCCTGTGGAATGACCCGGATCTGGGGATCGACTGGCCGGTTGATAATCCCAGCCTGTCTGAAAAAGACCTGAATCAGCCGCGTCTGAGGGATATCCCAAAGGAAAAATTACCGGTTTATGAAGGAGCCGTGGTTGATGGCGTTTAAATCGGCAACAATTCTGGGTGGCCGAGGGATGCTGGGCAGTGATCTGCAGCGGGAAGCGGCGCATCGCGGTTTAGCAGTTCAGGTGTATGACATGCCCGAGCTTGATATTACCGATGACAACCAACTGAATACAGTTGTCTCTGACAGCGAAGTGATTGTCAACTGTGCGGCCTACACCAATGTGGAAAAGGCCGAGAGTGAGCCGGACCTGGCTAATCAGGTAAATGGTTACGCTGTTGGGCGATTGGGACAGATGGCCAAAGAAGCCAATGTGCCGGTATTGCATATCAGTACGGATTTTGTGTTTGACGGTACGCAGGAAACACCGTATGTGGAAACGGATGAGCCAAACCCTGTCAGCGTTTACGGCAGTTCCAAACTGCTCGGCGAAAAACTTCTGACCGAGTCAGGTTGCGACAACTGTATTATTCGCGTGCAATGGACATACGGCAAAAACGGTGTCAATTTTATTACCAAGATACTGGAAGCGGCTAAAATGCGGGATTCACTCAAGGTGGTCGATGACCAGATCGGCTCACCAACGCATACAATGGAGGCGGCCAAGGCGATTTGTGATTGCCTGCACTTGCCGAAGTTTCCGCAGGGATTGTATCATTTTGCCGCGGCGGAATTTGTCAGTCGTTATGAAATGACGCATTATCTTTTTGAAAAACAGGGAATCACGACGCCGGTCCATCCGTGTAAAACATCTGATTTTAAAACGGCGGCGCAGCGGCCTTTGAGCAGCCGGTTTCACTGTGAGAAAATCGAAGCCCTGCTTGGACGAAATATTCCGACGTGGCAGGAGATGTTAAATAATTATCTGGAAAAAATATGAAACGAATATTGGTGACAGGCGGGGCGGGGTTTATTGGTGCGAATTTTGTGCGGATGGTGCTGGATGAACATCCGGAGACACTGGTGGTCAATCTGGACATCCTGACCTACGCGGGTAATTTGGAAAATCTGAAAGGCTATACGGATAATCCCAATCATGTGTTTGTCAAAGGCGATATCTGCGATCCCGACTTAGTCAATGAACTGGTTGACAAATATGAGATCGAGGCGATTGTAAATTTCGCGGCGGAAAGCCATGTGGACCGTTCGCTGGTCGAGCCGGGGGTGTTTATCCAGACGAATGTGCAGGGCACACTGAATTTGCTGAAAATCGCACTGGATAAGAAACTGGACCGTTTTCTGCAGGTTTCGACGGACGAAGTCTATGGCTCACTTGGGCCGGAAGGCTATTTTACCGAAAGTACACCACTGAGTCCCAATTCACCGTATTCGGCCAGTAAGGCGTCGGCAGATATGCTGGTTTGTGCATTCGGACATAGCTGGGGACTGCCTTATAATATCACCCGCTGCTCGAACAACTACGGACAGTACCAGTTTCCGGAAAAGATGATTCCACTGATGATTAATAACGCCTTGAATGATAAGGAGTTACCGATTTACGGCGACGGGTTGTATGTGCGGGATTGGCTGTATGTGTATGACCACTGCACGGCGATCTGGAAAGTGCTGACCGAAGCCGAACCGCAGACGATTTATAATGTCGGCGGTAACAATGAAAAGGCGAATTTGGAGGTTGTTCGACTGATTTTGGACCGATTAGGCAAGCCGGATTCGCTGATTAAACACGTCAAGGACCGACCCGGCCATGACCGACGTTATGCGATTGATTCATCCAAAATCATGGGTGAATTAGGCTGGAAGCCAACGGTGACGTTCGAGGAGGGGATCGTTCAGACGATTGACTGGTATCTGGACAATACCGAATGGCTCAATCACGTCGTTTCCGGTCAATATCAGCAGTATTACGAGGATATGTACGCGGGACGGTAGCGGTTCGTCGTGAAATTACGCTTGACCTGACAGGCTGAATCGGTTAGGGTTTGGCGTTTTATAACTATCTGGAAAGATAACGATTTATGTCGAAAAAAGACGATTTAGCCGCATTTAAGCGGATTTGGAAATATGTCTGGCCTCAATGGCCGCGTGTGGTCATGGTAGTGTTGGCATCGCTGGTAATTGCGATGATGTTCACCGTCAGTTTTATGACAGTGCTGCCGTTGCTGAAGGTGTTGATGGGCGATGAAGGGCTACACGGCTGGGTAGATCGTAAAACCGTTGAATGGCGATACGGTATCGAAGTGGTGGTGCCGGATATTCAAGACTATTCAAGCGACCGAGCCACTGATACTCATGCTTTGCGTATTCTAAAGGTTGACCCAAACAGCCTTGCGGATGAGATGGGGCTTCGAAAGTTTGACCGAATCGTATCGATTGACGGCAGTGAGGCAAATAGCGAAGTATATTTTAAGATTCTTGAGCGGTTCGCAACAGCGGAAAAAAGCGATGCCCGTGAGAATCTAGTAATTACATGCACTCGCGATGCTGGGATAAAATCTCAAACGTTTTCAGTCAATATGCCAATCGCAACATTGGAAATGGCAGAGGGGCAGCCGTTTTTCAGTCGTTTACAGTGGTGGTTCCGTTGGCAAGCGGCAGAAGGCTCGGCAAAGCTGATGGAGTATTTGCCACGCAATGCAGACAAGACGCGTTCGGTAATTTTTATTATCATTGGTATGGGTGTGATTACCATTTTGCGGTGCATAGGGCGGTTCTATCAGACTTATATGGCTGATAAGATTATGTTCACCTCCGTCTCGTGGATTCGTGAGGATGTTTTTTCTCATACGATGCATATGCCGGTGGGTTTTTTCTCCAAGCAGGGCACTTCGGATACGACCAGCCGTATGATCGGTGATGTGAACCAATGCGGCAAGGGGATTAAGATTCTGCTGGGCAAAACACTCCGCGAACCGTTAAAGGCGATTGGTACGTTATCAGCAGCCGTCATGCTGAACTGGCAACTCACCTTAATTTTCATTGGAGCGGCGCCGCTAACAATTGCGGCATTCGGAATTTTGGGGCGTAAAATCAAAAAAGCAACCAAGAAGTCGCTCATTTCCAATGCCCAGATGCTTAATCGTGTCCAGGGTGCTATGAATGCTCTACGGGTAGTCAAGGTGTATAACCGCCAGGATTATGAGATTGAAAACTATCACACGACGAACCGTACACTGCTTAAACGATTGCTTCGCGTAGCCAAAATCGAGCGTATGACCAATCCGCTCATGGAGGTTCTGGGGATGGTTGCCGGTTCATCGGCACTGCTGCTGGGGGCTGTTTGGATGTCTAAGGGAAGCGTGCAGCCGGAAGATTTTCTGACGCTTTTGGTACTGCTGGGGACCAGTGCCGAATCGATCCGTAAGGTCAGTGACGTCTGGAATCATGTGCAGGGCGCCAACGCTGCTGCGGAACGTGTTTTCGAGGTGATTGACCAGCCGCGTGAAGCGGAAGAAGCGGACGCATTTGAGTTGCAGCCGCTGAAGGAGAAGGTTGAATTTAAGGATATTGTGTTTACGTATCCGGGGGCGCCGTCACCGGCGTTAAACCATTTGAATTTGTCAGTTCAGGCGGGCCAGACGTTGGCCGTGGTCGGGCCGAACGGCTCGGGCAAATCGACGCTGGTCAATCTGATACCGCGGTTTTATGATCCGGACAGCGGGCAGATTCTGATTGACGGTCAGGACATTCATCAATCCAAGCTGAAAAGTCTGCGTGATCAGATCAGCATGGTGACACAGAACGTGATTACATTTAACGACACGATTGCCAATAACATCTCTTACGGCCGGCCGGATGCGACGATGGACGAAATCATCGAAGCGGCCAAACAGGCCTATGCCCATGAGTTTATTGAACCACTGGAAGACGGTTACGAAACCATTATCGGAGAAAACAGCGCCGGCTTCAGTGGTGGTCAGCTTCAGCGGATCGTCATTGCCCGGGCAATCCTGAAGAATCCGCCGATCATGATCTTTGATGAGGCGATGAGCCAGATCGATGCTGACAGTGAGATGAAGATCCATAATGCCTTGTCCGCATTGATGCAAGGGCGGACGTGTTTCCTGATTGCTCACCGATTCAGTACGGTAATTTCCGCTGACTCCATCGCTGTAGTGGATGGCGGCCGAATTGTCGCACAGGGCAAACATGAAGAATTGATAGAAAACAGCGAAATATACCGACGGCTTTACGAAACCCAGTTGTTGGCTTAGAATAAGATAAAACAGGAATACGACTATGAGTCAATCTAAACGCATAACAACCGTTCTTGGCGCTCGACCCCAGTTTGTCAAAGCGGCGATGGTCAGCCGGGCCATGGCACGCTGCAACCAACAGCAGGAACGCTTTGTTGAGACAATCGTTCATACGGGACAACACTATAACACGAACATGTCATCGGTGTTTTTTGAAGAGCTTGGGATTCCTGAACCGGATTACAATCTGGGCATTAACGGCGGAACTCACGGACAACAAACAGGTCAGATGCTGGACGCTGTAGAACAGGTTCTTTTGGATATTAAGCCGGACGTGGTACTTGTTTACGGTGATACAAATTCGACGCTGGCCGGTTCTTTGGCCGCCGTCAAACTCCATATTCCGATTGCCCATGTTGAGGCGGGTTTGCGATCGTTTAATAAACAGATGCCGGAAGAAGTTAATCGTATTTTGACCGACCATGTTTCGGAATATCTTTTTTGTCCAACAGATTTAGCTGTTGACAATTTGTCGAATGAAGGAATAAACAAAGGCGTTTATCAAATTGGCGACGTGATGAAAGATTGCGCATTGTATTACCGGAAAAAAGCTGAAGGAATCGAAGAGGATTTACTGCATTCTTTAGGTGTGACAAAAAAATCGTATTACCTGGCGACTGTACACCGTGCGGAAAACACCAATGATCTGAATCGCTTAAAAGAAATATTTGAAGGCATCACGGCCGTTTCAACGAAAAACTGTCCAACCGTTATTCCGCTGCATCCCAGAACGAAAAAAATAATTGAAAACAATGATTTGGTGTTATCCGAACATATTCATTTAATCTCTCCATTGTCTTATTTACAGATGGTTGCAATGGAATGTAATGCGAAATTGATTATGACCGATTCCGGTGGTATCCAGAAAGAGGCTTTTATATTCGGCGTTCCATGTTTAACCTTGCGTGATGAGACAGAGTGGGTTGAGACAGTCGATGCGGGCGGAAATGTACTCGTGGGAGCCGACAGCCAAAAGATACAGTCTGCACTCCAAAAGGGTTTTAATCAGGACGCTTTGAGCCGCGAACAACTTTATGGAAACGGTGATTCAGCACAATTGATTTGTGAGATTCTCGGACAATGAAAAAAGCCTTGAATCTTGCACGCGGTTTTTAGCAATGAACCGCATTCATGAAAGCCGATTTCTCTAATGACGCACTCAATTTGATTTCTTGAAGTCCTGGTAGGACCTTGTCCCAGTTGTTTTTTCCGCGGGGATCGATTCGTCTTCATCCAAATCCAAGCATTGCAGGTTCCCCCGCGAGGTTTCCTGGTAGCGATAGCCGCTTTCAGGGCATTGCATAATACCATCGCTATCAGGGTCTTTCAGCCGGTGTCCGTGTCGGCTCATCCAGCCGATCTGACGGGCGGGCACTCCCGCCATCAGCGCATAATCCGGGACATCTTTGGTAATGACCGCTCCAGCTGAAATAAAAGCATATCGTCCAATCGTGCAGTTGCATACGATTGTCGCATTGGCTCCAACAGTCGCGCCTTTTCGTATTAGCGTTTTCTCATAGAGGCTCTGGCGATTGATCTGTGCCCGCGGATTGGAGATATTGGTCAGCACGCAACTGGGGCCTAAAAACACATCGTCTTCCAAAACCGTCCCGCTATAGACGGAAACATTATTTTGGATCTTGACATTATTGC
>JANQGW010000115.1 GCA_028282905.1 Sedimentisphaerales bacterium
CAACTTAATAGGGATATTAGAAAAGATCCGGATAATGAAGAGTATGGCAATGAAATCAGTAAAAGATGATTGGCCCCAACACCCGCAAGTTTTTCCAGAGCTTATGACTCCAGCAGAAGCTGCGATGTTTCTTCGTCTAAACGAGTTGGACCATACCCCCGATTCAGCCATCAGAACACTGAATTACTGGCGAGATAGAGGCTATTTAAAAGCTACTAAGTATGCCCGTCATGTCTGGTATTTGAAGTCTGAGCTTGAAAGATTTTTGAAAAACAGAACGGAACAATAACTGAAAAGAGAAGGGATTATTATGAAAATTTTTGTTCTTGCGCTGATTATTGGTTCAATGTATAATGTGCCTGTCAGTCGCCAGTGGTAGCCACGGAAAGGAGTTACCACATGGCAACAGAAAAAATTGGAATCTACAGAAGATGGCTGGAACCGGCACCTGAAATAAACGGTGTCAAAATTCCAAAAGAGAAATGGCCGAAAGTTAGAAGGCACTCTTGGGAAGTTCGATGGTTTGGGACAACTGGGAAACGATATTCGAAGAACTTCAAGACCAAGAAACTTGCTGAACAGTTTGCCCGAGAACTTCAAGAAGATGTTAATAAGGGCAAAGCCGACAGGCCAGACAAGATTACTCTTTCGGAATTCATTGTCGAGCATGAAAAACTCATGCAGGGACAGGTTGCTTATGCCACATTAGTAGACCAGTTAAGAGCATTAAAGCTCTTTGAAAAATTTATAGGCGGCTCAACAGTTTTAACAAGCATTCATTCCAGACAAGCCGAAGGTTTTGTCGCTATGCGATTCAAGTCTGGAAAAAGTGTTGCAACAGTCAACAAAGATATCACGACCCTGAAAAGAGTTTTCAATCTGGCTATTGATCCAAGAGGATATCTTCACGAAGATCAAAATCCATTCGTTAAAATTAAGCGTCGTAAAAAGACCCCTAAGCCCCTGCGATATGTCAGCGTTGAAGAGTATTGCAAACTCTTTGAAACGGCAAATGATTTATGGTGGAAAGGGGTAATTGCGGTTGCTTATGGAAGTGGACTTAGAAGAGAAGAAATTCTTAATTTGACTTGGCCTGATATTGATTTTGAGAAGAACCAAATCCATGTCACAGCCAAAGAGAACACCCTGAAAACGATAGAGTGGGAACCTAAGGATCACGAGATACGTGTTGTCCCGATGTCAAATCAAGTAAAACAGCTTCTGGAGGATATTAGGTTACTTTGCCCTAAACACCATAAATACCCCTTCATCGCACCAGCAAGATTCAGACATATCGGAAAACGTTTAAAGGCCGGCACATGGAACTCAACTCGCCACACCCAGAATAACTTGATTCGGGATTTTGAAGTTATCCAAAAACATGCAGAAATTTCAAAATGCACACTTCATGATCTTCGGCGTTCGGCGATAACCAACTGGGCACAATATCTTCAAATTCAGGTTGTTCAGCAGCTTGCTGGTCACTCGAATATCACAACAACGAGGAAATATTATTTGATGGTACGCGACGAAGATATGGACACAGCAAGTGAAGTTATGGACAAGATTCTGGAAAGTGCGAAAATATGACTGACGCAAAACTGACGCAAATGGCTATTTTGCCCAGAAACGCAAAAAACCAAGGATTCGTAAACCCTTGGCTTTTAATGCTTTAAGTTAATGGGCAGAGGCGGACTTGAACCGCCGACACACGGATTTTCAGTCCGTTCAAACATTTCATAAGTACTTACTAATAAACGATTAACAACGCTGCAATAAAGACTTATGACGCCAACCGAAACACAACCGAATACCAACAGAAGCCCAAACGAGCATCTCTGTTGCAAATTCTGTTGCAAATCATAGACTTGGATTAACCTTTTATAAACTTCCAAATAAATTTCTATAGATTAGCCCCCGTAGTATTGCAACGGAAGAATAAACATTTTGAGCATAATGGACAATAATCACACATGGGATTTCTAGATTTACAGATTAATGCAGCAAAATCTAAGATTGCCCAGTTGAATTCTTTATAGTTTTTTCGTGGAAGAATTCTTCTTGCTAATCCTTGCAAATAAGGATCGTATCGGATATCTGCAAGTTTACGTGGACCAAAAAAACGTTCAAGCACTCTTGCCATATTCACATCAAGCAATGGTTGGGGTTGATTATGACAAAACATGAGTACTGCATTCGCAATATATTGTCCAATGGCAGGGATATCTTCAATCTCCTCTCGTGCCATTGGAAACCTTCCATTTCTCTTGACCATTTCGCTAGATAATTTTTTTAATGCATTTGCCCTTTGTCTCCAAAGTCCGATTGGCTTTAGAATATTTTGTAACTCTCTCTCCTTTGCTTTTTCCAATGACTTCCAGGAAGGGTATTTTTTTATGAAATCAGGATAAAAAGCCGCCACAGTTTCAGCTTTTGTGCGCTGTAACAAGACTTCCGCAATGATTAGTTGGTACTTAGTGCATGATCGCTTTCTCCACAAAAAATCACGCCCTTCAAATCTAAACCACTCCATAACTTTTCTAGAGAACCACTGTATTGGTAGAGGATTTTGCCGAGTTTTATAATTTGTCGAATTCATGCCAATTTCTAACAAATTCAAACACTTGTTCAAGATTTTTCGAGTGCTTTTGCAATAGCTTACGAGTTTCTTTGCACCAAGAAGAATCCACTGTAATTGTCTCAATTTGTCCATCTGGATTCTTCAATGTACTTGTAAGAGACATCTTACCATCATCAGCAATACTTTGTTCTGTGTGTGCTAAAACATTACGGGGCCAACCAACTTCGCGAAAGAGCGCCTTCGCAGTATTTTTAAAATTCTCTGCTTGTCTCTTTTGGCTATTAACTAGTGTTCGATCACTTCCAGGGGCTTGTAACATGGAAACGCATCTATTGATAATAGTTTTTAGAACCGCATTCACCAAAGAAATTTTGTTATTGAAGTCAAATATATTAACTCCAAGCACCCTTTCACTTACTAAGTCTCCTTTGTCACCAAAGAAGGTGGTGATTATGGCTTCGATTTGCCGTTCTATATCGATAGCTTCTGAAATCACAATGCCCCGCATATTGTTAATGTTTTGCGTTCGACGAATTGTATTTTTTATTACTTCCTTAACCTTTTCTTCTAGCGTATCTCTATTCGAGATATAAACCCCATCTAAAGTCCCGACTTCATTGTACAGATCAATTCCTTGTTGTTGAGAATATAAGATTATATCTGTCATATAATCCAACCGGCGTATTTTTTCTGAAAGTTGTTTACCATTGAGATCATCATGAATATTATAGTCGGTCACAATTAGATCGAGTTGCGGTATATTTAAACTTTGCTCAATTTCGTTGCCATTTTCGATTAATATGATATTTAAATCGAAACCCTCATCTTCCAAATAAGTTTTTATTTGATTTATTTTACTCGTGACGGTTTTGGGATTATCTTCTACCCAAAGAATAGTGTATTTCAAACTCACTTTTGCCTCCCTATAGTAATAATAAACTGAGCCCCATTTTTATATTCATCGTTATATTCAATGCTACCCCCCATTTCACCGAGAATTTCTTTTATATGATACAGGCCGAGTCCCGATCCACTTGTTGTTGAAATACCCATGTCAAAAAGTGTTTTCTTGACCTTGTTCGGCACCCCATTTCCATTGTCGGAAATAACAATCTTAATTGTATCATCTTTGATAGATTCTACGTCTAATACAAATTCCCTAGCTTTATTTTTATATGAGTTACTAAGTAGATTGTCGAGGATTATTGTAATTTCAATGGGCCGAAATACAGCAACAAAGCTCCCTTTAACTTGTTGGCGAAAAGAAATTTTCATTTCTTTTTTATACGCCTGTGAAGCAACATGAACTAAATGCTGCTGTATAAAAGAGAGCATGTCTTTTTTTATTTTTGCAGACTCAATTTTGAAAGCTGCCTTCGATGCAAACTTTGTTAAAGACTGAATGGTATTTGTATGATAGCTGATATTTTTAATCGCATCATAAATAACATTTTTGCGTATTTTGTCTCTACGCAATTCACTTAATATGTCTCGGATGTCATCACTCATGCTGTTGGCGTACATGCCAATTGAATGACTTAAATTTTCCAAAAATTTAACGTCATGAGGGATTGCTGCTTTTAGAAAAAGATTCTGACTTACTGTCTGTTCTGCTATATCTTCAGCTTTTTGGGCTTTTGTGTTTGCAATTTCCTCACCCGCCTCAGCTTCGTTTTTGGCTTTAAGTAGTGAATTGAACTTCCTTTGGGCACGCCGAATATCTTTTGAAACTAAATCATTATCAGTTTTTTCTGCTATCTTCTGTAGATTAGAAAGTATCTTATTAAGATTTTTTTCCGTTCTTTGCTCCAAGATATCCACAAACTTTTTGTCATAGTGAATATCAATGACATCTTTTGAGTTTGACAAATTGAGTATGATATCTGCTATTTGTTTTTTAATCTCTTTTGGATCATTTTTGCGCAATTGCTCTAATTCACCAAATCTCCCCCATTTGATAACGTCGGTCACAAACTTTTCTAAACGTTTTAGAACGTAGTCATAAAAATATTTTTCTAAACTCCCATAGTGTTTATTTCTAATCAGTCCTCCATCACGGCTACTCGTCTCCTTGAAATCTTCATTAATTCCATTGATTTCGATTCTTCCGATTATTTCACGAGTTCCCAAGAATCTTGCATATCCTTGCGCCTTTCTCCTGTCAATCTTGAGAGGGTCTTCTCCTTCTTCACCAAAAGGGTATATTCTAAAGCCATTTTTATATAGAAAAACAGAGCCATAGCTCACTGAATCAACTCCCATTTTTCGAGTAAAAAATGCCTTAGTAGGCTGACTTAGATAAAAGAGTGTTATGTTAATATTACTGAGAATGCTGTAAGGATTGCCTTCTTTGATTTGGTAAATTAAATTTCCTTTATCAATGAGACTTGTTGTTATGATTTCGCCGTCATCAGAAATAGAGGATGTAATTTTTGTTGTTTTGTTTTCTAAATCATCTAATAAAAGATTTTCAATTTTTCCATTTACAATGTCCCTGAGTTTTTTCTTTTGGATACACTCTGAATCTTTTGTTTTTTCTTCTTTAACTTGAAGGTAAATTGAAAATCCATGCGGATCATTTTCTTGATTTGGATTGATTAATTTCTCCAAAGAATACCTAAGCTTTAATAGCTTTGATCGATCCCATTCTTCACGTAAACCCGTTATTTCCAGAATTGTCCCTCGCGTGAAGTTTTTATATGGAACACTATTTACCTGGGCGTGATTAACTTTTACATTAATAAATTCTTTTTGAGAATCCTGCTCGAAATCTTCCCAGTTGATTGTAAGTTTGTTAAGATCGCCTTCTTTTTTTTGAGTATATAACGTGAGGTATTTTCCAAGCTTATCACATGAAAAACGCCCAATTCCTTTTGCGCCGGCATGAATACGACTTGACCTGATCTTATCTCGGTAGTCTTCTGTCCCTTCTTTTTTTGCAGAATATGCAACAAAGAGCCATTTTTCGACGATGGCAGTTAAGTCCATTCCTTTGCCATTATCTCTGATAATAAGCTTAGGGTTATTTCCATAGATGTCTTCAAAAATCACATCGACTCGTTTAGCATTTGCATCAAAAGAATTCTTAACAAGCTCAAAAACAGCAATGAAATCGTCTGTGATTAACTCTTTGCCGATAATTGTTTTTAAGGCTGAGCTAACACGAAATTTAGTCGGGTCGAGTTTTACCATTTTCAATCCAATAAATTAACAAGAACGTTACCCGCTTGTTCCGCAAATAAAGGGGGAATGGCATTGCCAATTTGTGTGTACCTTGGTACTTCTAAAGTTCTACGCTTTCCGCCAGTCGTATAATTACCTTTGAATTCATACCAATCTGGAAATGATTGTATTCGCGCATATTCTCGGACAGTTAAAACACGGGGTTCAGAGTAGTGTACATAGTCGTCAGGTATGCTTAAAAGTGTTGGTGACGGTTTCCGACTGTCCAAAACTGTAATATTGCGTTTAGTTATTCCATATTCTTCTTTTAACTCATCATCGACATTAACATTACGTATAGCATGTTTAATGAGTTGTCGATAAATATTAATCGTATCAGGACGATGATTAACGAATCGATGGCTATCGGGTATAATGGTATTATTAATATTAACTCGTAAATGGCGCTGGTAATTATTTTTACATGTTGAATAGGAACCTGACTTGAATCCTTTAGTATCTGGACAATCCACTAAAGCATTAGATTTAACAAGATCGCTTATTGCTGCGCCAACCCCGATTTTTGTCTTTAACCCCTTAGCCTGCAAAAATGGTTGCTTTTTATTCTTCAAGCATGAAAAGAAGCTATTTGCATTGCCAGCAAGAGTTCCAACAATTATATATCGTTCTCTTTTTTGTGGAATACCGTATTTTGAAAAATCAATTAATTCTCCCTTTGCATCAGTGTATCCAATTTCTTTTAAACCTTCTAATACAATTTCGGAATACGGAGTGCCTTTTTTATTTTTCTTCTTAAAACTTCGAGTGAAACCTTTGACATTTTCAAATAAAATAATTTTGGGTTTTACAAGTTTAACAAACTCAATATATGAATGTATCAGTTTGTTTCTCGCATCGCATTCCCTCCTTCTTCCAGCCATTGAAAATCCCTGACAAGGAGGCCCGCCCGCAACAAGATCAATAGTACCTTGGAGGTTTAGGAGTTTATCTTGGTAGTCAACTAAAAGTTCATCAATATCATGATGTGAAATTGGCAACCATTCGGGCCAATTAAAGTGTTTGACTTTCCGAATTAGATTGCAGTTAAGAGTTTTAAAAGCCATATCATTTTTTTCAACAGCAAATACACCCTCCCAACCTGAGTTATATAAACCCAATGACAATCCACCACAGCCCGCAAAAATGTCAATATACTTGTAGCCCATATAATAGTCGCAGAATAATTTTTAATTAAGGTAACAAAAAATGCTTGACTAACTGAAAATAATACACGTAACTCTCGGAAAAGCAAGAGTTAGGTTGTCTTAAATTGCGTTTATTTGGACGCGTCAATTACGTCACGTCCGACACTATCATAAGAACTTAAAAAAAAAGAGGTTACAAGCAGAAAGCGTAGCTTCAGTTAAGTAATAAATATACAATATGAGAAAGAATTCTCAAAATACCACAGGCGGTTGAAGGAGAGGGCGGAGTATTTAAGGTTTTGGCCTGAACATTATTAAGTTGCCTACCAAGCCGAAAACCAATCCGCACCATAACAGCCGGGTTGCGCGCGGTAGATGTTTTTTTCATCATTTTTTTTCCAATGCCCCGAACCATCGATAAAACCAACATTTCCCCCTGCAGCCCCAAGCTGTCCGGAGAAAATGCCCCCAAGCCCCGTATTCATATAATCACCACCAAGCCGATAAGCACCCTTATTACCGTGCGGTGCCACCGTCTTGTCAAAAAAAGCAACCAGATAATGGCGATAACAGCCAGTAATTCTATTAAAGTGAAGCCCAATAAACTATGGCCCAATGTATTGCAGATACGGAAAGCCCATAGCCAACCAATCTGCATCGTCATTAGAGACGTAATCAGCCAATGGGCCGTCTTTTTGCTCCAATGTCGTTTGAATGAGTTGGGCATCGTGCCACGTTCGACTTTCAGCATGACCATCGGCAAAACAGAAAGTACTACTGTTTCCGTGCCACAAAGCCACCGGATCAGCATATTCATCTAAATGATCTGCTGGATGGGGAATGAAATTCCAGGCATCCCGATTCATTCCCTTCCCGTATGCTTCTTCGACGAATATATATTTACTGCTGGGAGACTTTATATCAGTTTTGCGAGTTATATCGGTGTAGTTGTTCGTGATACTGAATTTTGTTAAATTGGGATTGTGAGTGACACCATGCAACCCGGCAGGGATTGAGTAGCTACGATAGCCACCATCGCCTCTGCAAGTTGGGTCCATTGGTGGGCTTGAGTACCGAGGATCACTTGCACAATGATAAACATCTACAGTTTCCAAGTAAGGAAATAAAACCCCATTTTCAATCCCGGCAATTTCTTCGGCAGTTGTACAGTTGTCCGGGTCATTGGGGGCTACAACCCACGAATACTGAGGGCAGCCTGCGCTAACGGGCCTCGGATTAGCTATTGCAATACCGTTGTCATTCATTTCGGCGTAGATTAACCACGCTTTACCGAGGGCACTGATATTGGCTAAACAAACAACCTCGCGAGCCTTTTTCTTTGACAGGGAAAAAGCAGGCAGTGCGATTGACACCATAATAGCGATGATGCCAATAACTACCATTAACTCAATCAACGTAAATCCCGGTTTTCTTCTTTGGATTTTTTTTCGAGTCACTTGGCAATCTCCAATCGTTTAAGGTTGTTTGCAATAACACTAACCCTGTTAATGGCTGTTAAATGCCGTCTTATTAACTATAATTGTAAAGCCAGAAAAGAATCACATAGCCAATAAGAAACAGCCAGTGTTTGGTTGGCTCTTTCTTGAAATATGACATCGCAAACAAGGGTATAAATGAGTAAAAAAAGATCCTGCTGAATAAGCTGTATATTCCAGATGTGGCCCCTAAAGAATTGAGATACGCTTGACAATTCTCACAAGGGTCTTGCGTTCCCAATTCAGCCATGATTTGGATAGCCTTGCCAAGATAACGCACTCCAATAAAGTGTGAAATAAAAGCCGCTATTACAACAGCCAAAGAAAGATATAGATACTTTCGCTTCATGGATTTTTCCTAACTCTAATTGCTCTTTGTCATTGTTTGGCAATTTGCCATTCTGACTCTTTACTGTCACGCCATGCATGCCAACCCAATGGAAGATCATGCAGTTCTTTTAAGGTGGAATCCATTTTTACAATCTCACCCAATCCAACAATTCTTGCATCTTCTTCACTTGTCGGCCCAGAATAGCCATGAAACTGCCATGCCCCATCGTCAGCGTCGTGAGTAACATAGTGTATCCAGTCATTGCCTCCTATAATTTTTTTGCTCGTAAAAACTGCAACATTGGGTGGATCATCAAAAGGCCATTTTTCATTTTTCATTCTACTTTATTTCCTTTCTTTATATTCCTTTTCCGTGAGATTACTTTTGCATTTGAATAGCTATTTGTTCCCCCCTTTGACTTAGGGAATATATGATCGACCTGTGCTTCATTTGAAGGAGGTGCTACACCTTTTACATGTTTCTTCGGAAGTACTAAAAGTTCACCTGTGTCATCATCTAAAAGTGAACCCTTGTTTTTTTGCATATTAGCAGCGCGAATATTCTTTTTCTGTGTTGCAGTGAACTTCTTTCCAGCCCCAACACTCTTATGGTCTTTTAAGTGAGAATAAGGGCCTTTGCTTTTTGTTGTAACACATCCCTTTGTCTTTGTAAATGCTTTGTGCATTGACAAGGCTTGGAATGCCGCTAATCCCATGCGAATTTGGGTCTCAGTAAAGCCCATTTCTTCAGCTTTGCTGACAACCATTGTCACCGCCACCTGGCTTGCAGCCATAACAGCGGCTTGTTTAGCAATATAAGCAGCGCCTTTTTTCAGGCCAAGTTTTGCCGCTTCTTTACCGATAACCGTAACACCACCTGCAGCACCAACAATTGTACAGGTCGTTTCTGTTACACGAGCCGTAGTATAAATGGCCTGTGTTCGATTGGCGACCTTTTCCGTCGATTCGCATAAGTTACAGCAGATAATCATTGCTTCTTCCAAAAGCGCACGATCCGGGCTTATCGCTCCACCGGCAGGATCATCGCTGGCTAAATGAAAAGCGGTCTTCATTAACCGTTCATCTTTGGGGCTGACTATCCATTGACCCTTGTAAAACTCATTTGAAGTACTCATCATCACGTTTTGTTGGCCGCGATACTGGTTGTATAGTCTCACAATTTCATCAACTTGTGCATATAGCTGGTCGTCAGAGCAATTACCATTCATCGCCATAACGCCCAATTGCTGGAGTGCCTGCTGGACTTTCTGGTGCTGCTGCCGTGTCTGGTCAATGACCTCTCGGAATTCCGCCTTGCTGACTAAGCCCCACGGGTCAATATACATTGACGGATTGGACATGCAGTATTCGTACAGGCTCATGCTGTCGGCATAACCAATGGGGTCAAAGGCCAGCCACCTGCCCGTTTCAGGTTCATAAGGCCGTCCGTGCGTATGGTACAAGCCTGTTTCGACATCAAAGCGATACCCAGCAAATAGGAACGGATTGCCGGACTTGCTTTCCTCGCCATCCTCAATGGACAATTTTCCGTAAACGTCATAGTTCCAGAATTCCCGGTCTTCTTCCCGGTCAAATCGACCGCCCACTAATCCACGAACAGAACCAAGGGCATCACGCAGATAGTACCAGTCTGATTCTTGAGTTGAGGGCATATCCCAAACACCGGCGAAATAAGCAAAATCCTCAAAATTGATAATCTCATCATTGTTATTATCGAAATTTCCATCCCAAATGCCTGTATCGTTCGGGTCGGAAAGCCACGCCGCGCAGAAGTCCACAAAATCATCCCAATCATTCGGGTCGCCAGCATGATATGGCGTAAACATGGCTAATATTTCATTGACACCGTTACCGTAAACGTACTCACGCTCAAGAACAGAGGTTGTACTATCGTCATATTCAGCAATCACCCGGCCAGCCGTATCATAGAAGAAATAAGTTGTGTCAGAACCAACGGTTTTGTAAATCCTTCTCCCCAGAGCGTCAAAGGCATATTCGGCAATCGTTACCAAATTTGAATCTTCAACTTCGGTCAGTCGATTTCGGTAGTCGTATGAATAGTTGTGGTATTCATTGCCTGCTTTATTCCATTGCTTGGTGACATTGCCGTTGTCATCATGCGTAAATTGGTATGTCGTCGAAAGACCCAATGCGGTATCCTTGACGGTTGAATACTGATTGACCAAGTTGTGATTATACTCTGAGGTGATCTGGATACCGTTTTCATTGGTCACATAAACAGCATCACGGTTGCCAAGATGATCGTAGTTAAATTGCTCAGTTTTGACAACGGGTGTCTCAGCCTCACTGCTCATCATCACCGAACTGGCTGCCAGACTCATCGGAGCCATCGCCAGCGAACTTTCAGCCAGTACCGGCTGCTGTGCCGCCAGCATGTCCTCTGTATAGGTCGCATTGCCATCTGTATCAAAGGTGGTAATCGTATCGGTGACAAGTTTCCCCTTGCTGTCATAAGATTTACTGGCAACGACAGTATCACCGCTATCGGGGTACATGGCAAACAGTACGATCCGGTCTTTGTTATCCCAGATTATCTGGGCAATGATGTCACCATTATCATTTTTGACCGACTCGGTTGTATAGTTTTTGGGAACATCGCTGCCAAATTCAGCAAAGGTATAAATTGGCTCATCAGGATTAAAGGCAATGGCTTCAATGGATTTCACTGAATTTAGGAAAGCGTTAATATTTCTAAATCCCGCTTCTGCGAGAAGGTTTTCCATTTGCTCTAATCGCTGTGCAACAAGAGCCTCATTCGCCGCATTATGAACAACCTCACGGCCATTGACCCATGCGGACGCAAATAATACAAGGTTATTCATCGACGACGGTTCGCCGTCAATGTGCAAAGCCACCACACCGTCTGGGTCAGCATACGTCACCTTTTCAAGCCGACGCAGCGTGTCATATTCATACACATCATAAACCGGTGTTGTCAGGTGGTTATATTTGCATTTTTCACGATTTCCAACGATGTCATAAGTATAATCAAAGTCCAGGATCGGCAGGCTATTAACATCAACGCTTTTGCATTCGATCACGCGCCCTAAATCATCAAAGGCGAATTGCTGTGTCGTGTCCGCTTCCGAGTAATCAATCGTTTCGGTATTGCGTCCAATGTAATCATAGGTTACGATCTGGTCATTGCCTTTGCTGATAGTCTCAATGCGGCCTAAACCGTCATGCGTAAAGGTCAGAGTTGTGTCGCCGTGTGTTTGCGTAAGCGGATTTCCAGCCCCGTCATACGTCCAGATCGTCGTTTTGCTGATGCTGTTGGCATCATATTGAGCCGTTTCACTGGTTTGTGCCCCAAAACCGTTGTAAGTAAACACCGAAGCGGATACGAGGGTCGTATCAACCATCTTATCAGTATAGGTCAGTTGACCGGCCCCGTCATATACGAACTCGGTTAAAAATTCCAGCGTGCCAGTGCTGTCCGGCCCGTCCGGGTCGTCACTCTTATAAATCACATTGCCAAGCTGATCGTACCAGTAATAGATTTTCGAGCCATCCCGTTTAATTTCAACATCAACCTCACCAATGAGATTGTAAGCATACTCGACCGTTTCATTGTCGGGATAGGTAATCTTTGTCACCTGTCCGTTTTCATTATATTCGTATTCCGTTATCTGGATGGTAGTGGCCGTGTCATTCGGGTCATACGCCTTCGCCTGATACAATTGATTCAGGCGGTTATAGACCGCCTCGATTTTACGGTTTTCCTTGCTGGTTCCGTAATCCTCAATTGTCTGCTTGACATTGCCAAAACCGTCATACGCCGTAAACGTCACCACATCGTCAGGAGCGGTTTCGTGCGTAATCCTGTTTAATCCATCATAAGTAAAGCGGGTATTCGGGTCTCCTGCTGAAATATCCCCGCTGCCATCCTTATCCAGCAGCCTTGCCGACAATCTGCCATTTGTGTCATACAGCATAAAGGCAGTAATCGTGTAATCATTTCCACCGTCCGGGTCGTTTTCATAGTTTTCAACTTTTGCGACCTGCGAACCTAAATCGGCATCGGTGCTGTTGTAATTAATCTTTTCCCAATTGCCTTCCGGGTCAGTGACTAAAATCCGTCTGCCAATATTGTCATAGCCAAATTGTGTTCTGGCGACAGTTTCCGACAAACCAACATAAACCTTCTGTTCGCTTAATAGACCATTCGGTTCATACACAAAGTCCGTGACTAAATCCGTCCCTAAGTCAATATCTCCGCTTTCGTTGGGATCAGCCATCACTGCCTGTTGGGTGATATTTCCAAATCTGCCATAGACCGTCCGTGTTTGACGCACCGGGAAATCATCATTTTCGTTTTCGGGGTCAAGACCGTCATAGGTCATTTGTTTCGTGACCTGTCCCAAGCTGTTATAGGTATTCTCGATGTAGTGACCTTCGGGATTAGTCGTTTTCTCCAAACGGCCATAAGCATCATAAGTATTCAGCGTGACATACGCATTGGGGTCTGCCGGGTCGTTCGGGTCGATGCTCTTATAGACCAAACCGCCGTCGGTATAATACTTGCTGTAAAGAAATCCGTTCGGGTCAATAACAATGGCCTGCCTGTTTTGGTCATTGTATCGGAACTCCGTGGTAATGGCGTTTGGTTCAGCAGAGGCCAGCTTACATTTAATATCAAAACGTAAGTTGCCCGCAATATCGTATTCGTAGTGTGACGTGAAATCCTTATCATTGTCGATGCTGTTTGGCTCAAAACATAACCGCTCAAAAATAGGATTACCCAGCGTGTCATATTCGGTACGGCTGTCAGACAGAATCGTACCATCGGATTCACAGGCAATCACCCGCGTCACGTCCCCGGATTCATCATAAAACTTTTCTGTATAGGGGCCGGGCTTGCTACCCTGATAGGTGCGTTTGAGCCGGTCGTAATTATCATATTCATAGATCAGCAAAGAACCGTCCGGGCTGGACTGCCATTTCAGGTTGCCGTTATCATCATAGCCGTAACCGGAAGCCTGAACAATCGTATCATTGGGGTAAGTGCCATATCCAACGTATTCGGCTGTAACCAAACCTCGACCGTCACGGTCTGTCTGAACCCACTTGCCGGTCGGATACAGAACTTTTTCAATTTCCCCTTGAAGATTATAGATAAACTCCGTGGTTAGATTCGTCCGGCCTGTGCCGAAATCCTCAATAATCTTCTTTTTCTTGCCGTTCTTATAATATTCATACTTGGAGATAATCCAATTATTCGGATCGGCAGTCATGTTTTGTTGGTAGCTAAACGAGCCATCAACCTTATATTTGCCAATCATTTCGACTTTTCCATCATCGTTATAGGTATAGCGGGTCTGGCTGATTAAGTTCAAAGAGGTGTCGGCATTGTTTGGATCGGAATCTTTATGGATTACAAACTCGCTAACCAATTCGCCGCCCGTACCATAGGATTTACCCGTCATAACTCCATCGGGGTTGGTTTCGCGTGTGACCTGTCCAAAAGAATTATATTTGTAAGTGGTCGCAGCCCCATTGACCGTTATCGAATCCAGAAAACCCGTATCGGAATTATAGCTGTAAGAGGTTCGCAAGTTCCGATTATCATCCAATTTCCGGGTTTCCGTCAGCACCCGTTGCGCATCATCATAGGTATAGACAATTTCCTGTTGACCGACAACCGTGTTCGGATCGGTCTGGGTTTGGAGCAGATAGGTCGTGGCAACTCCAAAATAAGAATGGCTTTGATAATCATATTCTGTAATTCCACCACGAGGATTAATCTGCTTGGTCAATCGCCGCGCATCGCCTTTTTGTTCATAGGTAAATTGCTGACGCATTGAGTTGGCATCATTGTCAAGATTAATAATATACGATTCAACCAAATCTCCGTTTTCATAGCGGGCGTAATCGGCCCGTTTGCCGTTCGGATAGGTCGTTGTATAATGACCGTTCGGGTCATAAATCGTATAGGAGGTTGTATAAGTGTCTCCTGTGGGATTTGTTGCGCTATCGCTTAGTGTGCCATATTCAATCTGTTCTTTGATATTTGAAAAGGTATCGTCGGAATAGACCACTTTGGTTAAACGGTATTCACTGGAGTCGGTATAACGCTTTTCCAGCATTGTTCCGGCATCTTCATCAATCGTCCGATCAAATGTCGTGACCAGACTGCCTGAGTCATTGCGGACTTGCTGTCGGGTTAAAATCGGCTTAGTACTCTGATAAAGAGCTTTAGCCGCCGACAGGCGAATCTCGTCAATTTCAACAGCATCGCCGGAGATTTCTATTCTAAACTGCGGGTCGTTGTTGAAACTGCCGTTGATTGGTTCATCTTCATAGACACTGCTGTCCCAATAGTCTCCACCATACCACCATATCCCTTCATTGGCGTCTTCGACTTCGGTAAAGGTGATTTGGGCTAAGAGTCGATCATCGACATCAACGGTGGTTTCAGTGGTATAAAGTGAAATCGTCGCCGTGCCGGTTGTGCTGTCACCGGAAATCGCTTTAACCTTTGCTTCCAATAGGTACAGGACATTGTCATATATCCGCGCAGGCGAAGTATATTCAATGCCGTCACCATTAGGACGCAGCACCTGATCGTCGTCCGGCGGGTCGCTGCTGTTGGGGTCATGAATATATATATCCATGTTTGAGGTGTTTGCAATATCAATCCAATCCCAACCGGTGGGTAATTCATTACTGCTTGTTCCAGCCGTTATGTCCGGGGCCTCAAAACTGTAATTCTTGACATACAGCCAGCCAACCGGCTCAATTTCACCGTAATCAATGGTAGTATAGGTATTTTCGACAATCGACACATTATTAACATTATAGCGTTTACTGACTAAATCGGTACTGCCATAGTATTCGACGTGTTCATATTCCCCGTTACCGCAGCTTCCACAACCGCCGCCCTGGAATTTGGTTACTCTGTCCAGTGAATCAAATTCAAGCTGCCACTGACGGTCAGGCTCTTGGGGCCAACTGCTGCTCGTGTCAGGACGAGTCTTATAGATAACATTCGGGTCATTGCCGTCACCGCCCCAAGTGTAAGCATAATAGGCGGTCGCTTCGGAGATAGAATTAGGGTCGGTAGTATTATAGCCGTTATAGATATATTTGAGTTTGGCGGGACTGTGGTATTCATACACGCACGTCCATACCCTTTCACCTTCACCGGGGTCTTCGCTCGATTCACAAAATTCGATATAGCTGATATAATACTTAGTGCTGGCCCCCTCGTTTGTATAAGGCGTATCACAATGGAAGTAATAGGCTCCTAAATTCCCCATGTCATATTTGATATATCGGTCAGTCGTTGCTTTATAACTCCAGCCAGTTGTGGCGATATATTTCGGCAAGCCATTGACCGGCTCTTTCCAACCGGGGAATTTGACACGGTAAAATGTACCGCTGGCTGGAATAACTGATCCACAATAGTTATAAGGGGGATAGGCTTCAGTCCCCGATGTGCAATTCAACCAACCGCCGCTGGTGTATTCCAATTCCCAGACGGAGTTCTGTTCGTCATAGTCTCGCTCAATCGTTTCAATCCAGCCGATATTGTTACCGTCCTTGAGGTCGGGCTTGAAAACAACCGGATTAAAGTCGCGCAGGGGGTTCTGCTTGACGGTCATCGAACCGGAAGTTTCCGCTAATCTTGCATAGCTATTATCGTGTTGCTGAAAATATTTTACTGAAATGTTAAATTGGCTATCATTGTACTGCGAACTACACTTACTGACGGTCGGACTAAGAGACATTCTGAAAGTTTGACCGCCATACATTCGCAAGGCATATTTACAATTAGCCCGGTCAACATTGACTTTGCTGTATTTACAACCGCCGTTGCTCTTTGGAATCGGGTAATCACCCGTAAAAGTAATTCCATCAGGAAAGATGTATTCAAAGGCTTTTTCATTGCCGTTAATCTCAATTATGGCGTAGTAATCGCCAGACGGATAACTATCACCGCAGGGATTCTTACCATCGCACATTGCATCATGTGTATCAACAACGGCGAATACATAGGCCGTTCCGCTTTCACCGGATTCGGGAGCCTGGCAAGCCCCCGCGGTCAGGGTGATACCGGAACTGACACTGCCAACCTCTTTACCGCTGGCCCATTGGAAATAAGCCCGGCCTCTGCCCCATATATTGCACGCACCGCCATCGGTATCAATACAATCCGGGCAATCAGCAGCCAAAGCATAAACATTTAGAATTAAAAAAATTGCAGCACAAAAGACAAAGGCTGATGCAAGATGCTTCTTCATAATTAACTCCCGTTCAAGTAAAGATTATTCTAAATTATAGCCCCAAAAGTGGACTCGTCAATTCCAATATTTCTGTCAATGGAGACTTGTTTCCAAACAGTCGAATTTACTTCAAAGGCTATGGGCGCAGAAATGGCCCTCCACTATAGATAAAGAGTCGTGGCAGCCCATAAACATTGATAAAAATCCTAAAAAAATTTTAAAACCGGGCTGCACCGATGAAAGAAACCCTCTACTATCCGAGGAAAATTACCTTTCAACAGCCCGGTTCCGCCTCAAAGACGGCAGAAGGAGCAATCGGTCCCTAATATTTTCTTATCTGCCTAATATGAACGATTGAGCAGACAATTTTCGTATCAGGAAAATTAAAACTTCCGTAAAAATACGGGGGATGCTTCTAAGGAAATGTTAGAGGCACTGCCCCGCAACCGCACAAGGCCCGGCAAGGCCCATCGTGGTATGCGATGACAGCGCCCCGTATTGGGACACTGACTTTTGCGTTACCACGATAAGAAACTTTGCCGGTTTAGTGCGATACGCTTTAAGTCCAGTGGACTATCAATATTAAATTGTTGCGATTATCATATGGGAGACACTTTCCATTTGTCAAGATTTTTTTGGGACAATGAATATCGGAATCTGAATTCTGAGTAAATCTCTTGATAAAATAAACGACTTTGGTAGAATCAAATCTGGTAGGGGTTGTACCAAGTTATGAGTCATTCATCTCTTTTTTAACCCTGTGATTATTGTTTTCTGGAACTGAATCTATGTCAGATTATGCAGATAAATACCCATTGCTGGCTTTAATGGACATTCTTCGGGAGTGGACAGAAGGAGTCCGCCATGTGGATTTTTGGCAAGAAGGAAATAATGTTGATTACGTTAATTATGTCGAAGATATTCGGCAGGAATTCAAAGAATTAATTCTTTGGATGGAGTTAAAGGGGGTTAAAGAAGAAGCCTTACGCTTGGAATACGAAATGCAGACTTTCCGTAAAGCGGTCTGGGATTTCAAATATCAGTGTAAGCACTCTTGTAATTATCCACCGGAAGATGAGGATTGTTATCAGCTTCGTTACAAGATGGCCGAACAAGCGGAAATACTTTCCAGCTGCGCAGAAGATTTAAATGATGAGATTGACTCAAGTATTTGGGAGGAATATGTCAATGCTTGAGTTGGCGTCCAAAGTTGAACAATCATTACAGCAATATGAATCGGGACACGCACGGGATTTGCTAATGTCCGAGGCATGGTTACAGGTCCGTGGTGGCGTAAAACATTTGACCACGGAATTAGAAATTAAAGGCAAAAATTTGTCTGCCGGTCGAGTAGATCGAGAATATACGCAACTGACAGAGGCTCTAAGGTATGCGGTCAAACAGGATAACCCGCCTAAAATTAAAGATGATTTTATGCTGTGGGATATTTCCCAAGAGTTCTTATGCACACTTCGAGGCTTATCGCATTTTCAAGCTGATATAAACCGCCAATTTCATACGTCTAATCCTCAAGCTGTTGGTGACATTCAAGTCAGCACAGAACCCATTGCCGAAGCAATCAGCACTTCGATTGAAAAACTTGGTCAGGCTTTTAAGTCACCGACGGAGCCTAAAAAAACTCCCACACCTTCAAAGTCCAAAGAAGTCCCCAAGCGGTCATGGACCGCTACCGCACTGAATGAAGCAATACGCGAATATCAAGCAAAGCGTGCTTCTACAATTGATGAGTATTCTAATATCTTAAAAAATGCAAATGCTTCATTCAGACAAAAAAAGCATATTCGCCAGAAGGCTCGTGAACTTTTTGGGCGTAATGCCATTGCCCGTGCATTAGGCGTTAAATCGCCCCGTATGGTAGGTGAATCATCCGCTTGGAAGTCCTTGTCGAAGATACTCCAACTTTCCCGGAAAAGTAACGATCCGACATTGCAATCACAGCAACATAATGATTATTCCGACATGCCGAGTACAGATTCAACCCCTCGCAGTGCTGCTAAACCTTATGGGGCCGATGAAAAAGCGATCTCACCGGATATTCTTGATATGCAGGAGGAGCGGAAACAGACTCTTAAGTATCTCCGTAAACTGCACAATTCCGGCGATCCTGACATGCAATCCCAAGCAAAAGCGATGGCGGTTTCCTATGAAAACGGTGAAATGACCGACGAACAAGTCCGGCAGACCGTTGATTTACTGCTTGATAATTGTTAATTCGCCTCCTCACAATCTTTTCCCATAGCCCCATCCCCACTATAAAGACGCAAATCCTCTAATATCCCCTTTTGTCATCCCCACCCGAAAAGTGGGGATATCCAGATACGCCCACTTAGTGCGCTATTTCTGCGCGTTCTCCGACTGGGGATATCCCCACTGAACTCCCTATGAAAGGCATTGCGCGTGCATTGCCGCTATGTATGTTCCTTTTATAGGAGTCAAGTAATGAAGCAATTACACACGAATGGCCAGTTCATCAGAATCGAACAGAACGCACCGCCTGTTCCAAAATGCGGACAATTTTCAGGAAGTGGTATCAGGCTACCCAATTCGGTCTGTCCAATAACTGAAAACCAAATCGGCTCGATGAATTACCACCACAGATGGGCAAGTAAAACTTTTGCTGGTACGAGTTTTGCGCAAACATATCACACAACATTCATATCTTAGGAGTTCGTTTACTATATGGCAACTAATATTCAAAATATACTCAACCAATTGGAAAAAGTAAAATCAGCCGGAGAAAACAAGTGGATGGCATGTTGTCCAGTTCATGATGACAATACGCCGTCATTGGCAATATCGCTGGTAGAAGATGAGAAAATCCTTTTACATTGCCACGCCGGTTGTAATCATAAAGACATCACTAAGGCATTGGGATTAAATGTAAGCGATTTATTCTCAAAGCCTCAGACTACCAAGTCCAAAACAAAGCGTAACCGTCGTATTTGTGCAACTTATGATTACGAGAATTGGTCAGGCCAATTGCTGTATCAAGTCCTGCGCTATTCGGATAAGAGCTTTGCTCATCGTCGCCCTAATGGAGAAGGTGAATGGATATGGAACAGCAAAGATACAAAGAAGGTATTGTATCGCCTGCCAGAGTTAATTAACGCTGATAAGGACTGCTCTGTTTTTATCCCGGAAGGCGAAAAAGATGTCGACAACCTATATCAATTGGGATTCGTGGCTACCTGCAATCCAAGCGGGGCCGGAAAATGGTCCATTCTGGACGATGATTGCGCTTTGTATAACCGCAAGATCATCATCCTACCGGATAATGACAAGCCCGGACGCGATCATGCCCAAGATGTAGCACAGCGATTGTCTGACCTTTGTGGTGAAATTAGAATTCTGGAATTGCCAAACCTGTCAAAAGGGCAGGATGTTTCTGATTGGATTAACCAGCAGAGAAATAAAGCTCCCGACGAATTGGCCGGAACACTGCAAAAACTTGCTGTTTCCGCTCCGATATGGACACCGGAATTTAAATTTACTCATGATGATTCACCGCAATCAGACCAGTCCGCGTCGTCTATTGAATGGCCTAAGCCGCAGCCGGTCCCGGACCAAATGCCTGCGGTTATGCGATTTAACTCATTTCTTTTGCCGGAATCCATACGGCCTTGGATTGAAGATGTTGCTGATCGAATGCAGTGTCCGGCGGATTTCCCAGCGGTTACAGCCATGTTAGCATTATCTGGGATAGTCGGTCGTAAGGTGGCAATTTGTCCCAAACAAGCAGATAATTGGACGGTTATTCCAAACTTATGGGGAATGTTGGTGGGACGTCCCAGCATCATGAAAAGCCCTCCCATGAAAGAGGTTTTAAGGCCGCTCAATCATCTATCATCTGACGCTTACTCTGTCTATAAGCAAGAATTGAAAGAATATCACAACGAAAGCAAAATTATTGCTATCAAAGAAAAAGCGTTAAGTGCGGAAATGACCAAGTTAATTCGTAATGGTGAAAGCACCGAACAGATTAAAGAGCAGTTGGACCAATTGTCCGGGAATCAGCCGCCGCTTCGCCGTCGATATATTGTCAATGACGCAACAGTGGAAGCATTGGGGCAGATTCTTGCAGAAAATCCTAATGGAGTATTGCAGGAACGAGACGAGTTAATGGGTTTTCTCAAGTCTTTGGAACGGAAGGGACAAGACGGTTCAAGGGCTTTCTATCTGGAAGCATGGAATGGTAATGGGCATTTTGAGACCGACCGGATTGGCCGGGGCAATCTGTGCATTCAAGGCGGTCTATGCTTGTCAATGATCGGAACTATTCAGCCCGGTCCGCTGGAAAGCTACATTCATGAGGCAGTATCAGGTGGTAGCGGTGACGATGGATTTATCCAGCGATTCCAGCTTGCAGTCTGGCCTGATGAACCGGAAAACTGGGAAATTGTAGATCGGTTGCCCAATAAAGAGGCAAGGGATAAGGCTTTTTCTGTGTTTAAGTTGTTAGACCAGCTTAATCCTCAAGCGATTGGTGGTAAATTTGATCCATTCGATGAAAATGGAGTGCCCGTTTTACGGTTTGATAAACAAGCCCAGACAATCTTCTATAACTGGATGCGTTCAAATGAAAATCGCCTACGCAGCGGTAATGAACATCCGGCTCTGGAAAGTCATTTTGCCAAATATCGGAGTATGGTCCCTTCACTGGCACTCTTGATTCATTTGGCCGAGCCAAATCAAGGCCCTGTCAATGAGTACGCTCTGAATAAAGCTCTTGGCTGGGAAAAATACCTGGCTTCTCATGCCCGCAGAATCTATGGGCGTGGTGTGGACCCAGAGATTTGGCACGCTCAAGCGTTAAGCGAACGAATTAAGTCTGGGCAAGTGGTCAACGGTTTTACACTTCGTGACGTGTACAATAATTGCTGGTCTAAACTCCAGAATAAGCATCAGGCGTTAATCGCCGCTGAATATCTGGAAGAATTGGACTGGCTCCGCTCTGAATCGGTCACGACCGCCGGACGTCCTCGGACAATTTACCACATCAACCCGCATGTTTTGAATGCGTAGCATTCAACCACACACCAGCAAAACCTGCAAAAGGTGTCAGATTTGCCTTTTGCAGGACTTTTGCTGGTTTTGCAGGTATGAGTTTTCCAGCTAATTAAATAATGAGAGGCTATATCAACGCGAAATCTTTTCACGGGTCCTTCCTGAAAGGCAACTAAGATGAGGCCACGAAAAGGAGTCGCAGTGTTATACAGACTTTCTTTTCATTAACGTATTTTTTGCGAGGTGAAACCTTGAATCAATATCCAGAATTAATGACCGAACAAGAAGTTATTCAATATTTGCGGATTCCAGAAGTCAGCAAATCGACCAATCACAGCAATGTTATTGAGAACCTAAAGCGTATGCGTGATTTGCCTTGTATCCATATTAGCCGCCAGCCGCTTTACCCGCTGGATTCGGTAAGAAAATGGGTTAAAGATGAATGTTATAAGAATGAGGGTGGATGCAATGTATAAAATCGACTATAATATGGCTAAGGTTAATCCGAGTCTAATCGGCGTCATGGGTCAGAAAGGAATGACTCAATGATAAAAGAAAAAAAGCTGGTTACACTCTGGGAAAGGCCGTCGCAAGGCGGCAAGGGATTCACCTATTACCTGCTCTATAATGATGAATGCGGCAACCGTCGGCAGAAGTCTTTAGGCCATACCGACAAACGTAAAGCCGAACGGCAACGAGCCAAATTTGAACGTCACCTTAGAATGGGAACGGTAGAACCCGGCTCATTGAAAATTAAAGAGTTCGTAAAAGATAGCCTGATTAAAACCGGCGATCAAATCCGGGAAAGCACACGGCATGAATACTATGCTGCGGCAAAGGATTTCATCAAGAAGATCGGTAATATGGATTACCAGAAGGTGACACTTGAGCATGGCGAAAAATATAGGCAAGTCTGCCTTGATAGCGGTAATTCTCCAGCAACTGTCACCAAAAAGATCAAGCATCTAAAACGCCTGTTTCAATTGGGAGTCAATCGAAAGCAACTTGACGAAAATCCATTCAAGTATGTTGATACTCCCAAGGTGCGGAAGAAAAAAATCCGCATCTACATGGATAAGGAATGCCGGAATATCTTGAATGCTGCTCGTCAATTCTGCTTAGAGCGGAATCTTGAATATTGCCCGCAATGGGATTTACTTATTATCGTCTCGCTGACAACGGCGATGCGACGGGCTGAACTTCTGAATTTGACATGGAGTGATATTGATTTTGAACAGCAAGTAATTGACATTACCCCAAAGGATAATACAGAGGAAACATGGCGTTGGGATATTAAAGATGCCGACGAGCGTACACTTCCCTTAACCAACGAAGTGGCTCAACTTCTGGCAGATCACCAAGCCAAGCAACCTGAAGGCTATCCTTATGTATTTGTACCGGTTGCCCGATACGATCATATTCAAATGCTCCGGGCCAAAGGCAAATGGAAGTATTCGGATTCGAGACTCAAAGTAGTAAATAACTTTACTCCGCAATTCGAGAATATCCTAAAAGCTGCCAATGTCAAAAAGGGACAATTTCACGACCTTAGACGTACAGCAATTACTAACTGGTTTGCCAATGGCATGAGTGAGAACGATGTGATGACGCTTGCTGGTCACTCCAATTTTGCTACAACGCATGAATTCTATTTAGCGGTGGCAAGTGATTTGGTGGAACGAGCAAGGCGGGCATCAGCCAATGCAATCAATCAAAATCTGTTGCAAAACTGTTGCAGCGGGGTTTGATAGCCCAAAAAAGAGAGAGCCAAAGGCTCGTAAGTCTTTGGCTCTCATATCTTTACGCGAATGGGCAGAGGCGGACTTGAACCGCCGACACACGGATTTTCAGTCCGTTGCTCTACCAACTGAGCTACCTGCCCGGACCGCTTAGTAAAACAAGGAAATTAGCAAATTCAATCCGGCTTTGCAAGTAAAATTTCCCCGAAAAGTCGTTAAAAACTAAACTCTCATCATCCTTTTTCAGTATTTTATCCCATTTTCCCCTCCCACCAAAAAACTTTTTCAAATTAAAGATTCAAATTGTCCACCAATGACCTTATAATGGAGATTCCAAATACGTGTGATACTTAAATGACAGACGAACACAAACAATCTGCCACACAAGAGATTTCAGATAACGATCTGCTGATTCGCTATCGCAATGGCGACGAAGACGCCTTCCGAGAACTCGTAAATCGTTATAAGAACTCACTTTACGCATTTCTCCGACGGTTCGTCAATCGCCAGGAAGTCGTAGAAGATGTCTTCCAGGAAACCTTTTTACAGCTTTACACCAGCCAGCACAGCTTCGACACAAGCCGGCCGCTTCGCCCCTGGCTGTTCACCATCGCCGCCAACAAAGCCAAGGACGCCCTTCGAAAATCCCAACGCCAATCCGCCATGAGTATGGGGACTCTTGCCGATGCCGGCGAAGTTTCGATAGACGAGGTCGTCAATATCCTTACCGCCTACGAAACCACCCCCGACCAGGAAGCCTCCAAGGATGAAATCGCCCAGCAGGTTAGACAGATTATATCGGAAATGCCGGAAAATCTTCGCGGGATTCTCATTTTAGCGTATTTTGAGCAATTTTCTTACAAACATATGGCCGAGATTCTCAGTATACCTATAGGGACGGTAAAGAGCCGACTGCACACCGCTGTGGTACATTTTATGAAGAAATGGAAAGCTGCCAATAACGGGAACGAAGAAGCATGAATCATTTGAGTCATGAAGAACAAGAGCAAATTCTGGACTTTTATTTTCGCTGCGGCGAAGACAGAGACATCAATGGCGGACGCGATTTAATCGCTTCCAATCCTGAAGCCGCCAGGCTGTATGCAAACCTTGAAGAAACCCTGACAGATCTGGATCACATTAAGTACGAACCTTGTCCTGATAATCTAGTGGACCTGACAATCGCGCGTCTGAAGTTGGCTGCCTCTGTCAAAAAGAAGCCCGATGACTCAAACGCCGGCTCACAACTGCATCAGCTTCTCGAAAAAGAACAGCAAGCCCTTCCCGAAACACCCGCCAAACCCTATTACCAGCCTCAAGACTCGGACCCGACGCTTAAGTTCAACCCACACCATCGTATGGGCGAATTGCTGGCGGCCGCAGCATCCATTATGGTCATCTTCAGTCTCTTAATTCCCGTCGGAGGAGCCATGCGCAACGCCGGCAGAAAGATCACCTGCCAAAATAATCTCAGCCAGGTCGGCGCGGCTTTTTCAACCTTTGCCAATGACCACGCGGATCAAATTGCCACCGCACGCGTTCAAGCCGGAAATCCCTGGTGGAAAATCGGCGACCAAAGCACCGAAGCACGCTCCAACACCCGCCATCCCTGGCAACTGATCAAAGAAGGCTATGTTACTGGCAGAGAGTTTATCTGCAAAGGCAACTCCGGCGCCAATCCCATCGACTGCGACGAAGGCCAAATGAATTCACTCTATGACTTCCCCTGCCGCACCAATGTCAGCTACAGCTTCATGCTGTTCTGCGACGAAAATGCCGACGCCCTCCAAAAACGCCGAAAGATTATCGCCAGCGATTTAAACCCCCACTTCCGAAAAATCAGCCCCTGCCAAAACAGTTGTCAGCCGCAAGATGAATTCGAAAAAGTCCTGATCGATGACCAGCTCCGGCAAATCATGAGCGCCAATCACCGCGGCAAAGGCCAGAATGTCCTCTACTGCGACGGCAGCGTCAACTGGCTAACCGTCCGCATCGTTGCCCATAACAGCACTAAGGACGACGACATCTTCACCATACAGGGCATCAGCGAATATAAAGGCTGTGAAATGCCCACCAACGAAAACGACATCTTCCTCGCCCCCTAAACTTACCCCCCATCATTCAACATCAAACACATAATCGCTTTCACTGAATTTGGAAACTTCAATCGCAATACCGTCGCTATTTTGCCCGATATAAGAAACTTCAAAACCAAGCTCCGCTTCCCATGAACCGGACGTTAAATACTGAGCTCCCGCAAGCCCCGTTGCACTGGCCGGCAGATACGCCTCTAAAACTTCCTCTTCATCAACGGAGTCTAAATCAAAGCAAATAGCCTGAGCCGCCGCATCGGTGCAAGGCTGCCACGTAAACGTAATCGGCGAAGCTAACGTAGCCCCATGTGAAAAACTCGTAAAAATCGGTTCCTGCACAGGCTGGATAATCGCATCAGATGTCCCCGGCACACCAAACCAGACTGTCGTTTGATCTGTCCGCCCATTCTTATAATAAACCGTCACCAGATAGTTCCCGTCACCATATAACTCAAGACCGCTCCGTTGCCAATAGCTGGCTTCATAATACCATTCATAAACTCCCGGCCTCTCATCATCCGCTTCCACACCTGTATCAACCCATCCATTCGGCACGGACCCGCCCGCCGATTCAGAAATCTCAAAAGTATTGCCGACAGGCGTCAAAAATTCTACACGATCCACCGTGTCATCTGCATAGACATACAGTTCAAACTCATAACTGACAGAAGAATTGTCCGGGTAGTCATAATCGTAGCCATTAACAATCTCAATCTCAGCCACATGGTCCCCAATCCGGCTGTCAGAGATAAACAGCCAGCTTTCCAGCAGTTGCGCTAAATCAGTTAGATCAACGTCGCCATAATTATCCAGATTATAACCATCGCAATTGTTATTGACTTCCGGATCACAGTCATCTCGTTGCCAGACCGATGCCAAACCGGCCACATCTCGCATGTCAATCGTCGTATGTGACGACACCGACCACCACTGGTTAATATTACTGGTCTTCAGAATCACCATTGGAATGCCGTCGCCATTATCTGGCACAAAATAGTAATGCTCAAAAGAAATTTCACTATCATAGAAACCGCCTGCAAGCTCAACCGGCGGCGTCGAAGTATCCACCACCGTCAATTCATATTCATAATCGATTCCGCGATAATCATCCTCAAAGTCAACATCAATACGATTAACCGCCGGGTCTGTACAGAGTTCCCACAACATTCTAAAATCGGAACTAAACGGCACCATCGTCGAATGAACCGGATAAGTAACTTCCGGCTTCTGCGTCGGCTGCGGCAACGGGTCATTCGTTCCGGGAATCAAAAACGGGATCGATGTCTGGTAATACTGTGTCGCCGAGTAATAACAGCGTATCTGGTAAATACCATCATCAAAGGCTGCAACGCCGGCTTCCTGTCTTGCCTTGATTTCCCACTCCCAGGAAGATTCGCCGGCCTCGATTTCCTGTTCCGTTATAATTTCATAACCGCCCAACTCGTCAATATAATCAGAAGTCTCCCCCTGCGGTATCTCGTAAACTGCACCGCCGGGTGTTACAAACTCAACCTTTACAATACTGGTATCTGTTACGACCTCTAAAGTGAACTCATACCGTTTCGAAGACGGATACCAAGGATGGTTATAGTCCGGCCCCTTGCTGATCTCAAGAAAATGAACATGATCAGACACCGCCCCCTGCGCAACACTCCCGCCAACAACCAACAGTACAGACACAACCATCAAAAACAAATTCCTCATAACACCTTCCTTTAAAAATATGTTACACGGATTATTGATTCAACCGCAAAAAACACCACTTCCACTGTACTCACAGACTTCTTCAAGCTCACATGGAAAACAAACGGCAATTTCAAAACCGTATTCACTCGCTCTCAACAGCTCCAACTTCAAACCAGAAAGCCTTCATTAGCCAAAATTCAGCCAGCGTGATCAAATCGTTAGTATCGACATGATTATTCCGGCTGAAGTCCGCAGGAAGATTGCCCGTTGCTGTCCAATCGGAAGCAAATATTGAAAAATCCTCAATAGAAACAAACCCGTCACCGGACAGATCAGCGCCTTCCTGCCTTGAAAATACAGTCAGGTTAAAATTAACCGTTTGTGTGTCGTTTGATGAAATGGTTATATCCTGAACAGCTTTGTGGTAGCGGCGATGCACTGCCATCAGTTGATAATTACCTGGAGAAAGCCCCGGCATCTCATATCGACCGTACCCGTCACTCGTCACTCCATAAACCAAATATCCTGAAGAATCCAGCAAGCAAAGGTCTGCACAAACCAAAGGTTGATGATTCGCACCCATTACTTTCCCTGATATTATCGCATTATCGAAATCAATTTGAATTGAAACTGAGTCTCCGGCGCTAACGCCGAGTGCTTTACCAAGAACTTTTTCGCCGCCAATGATCTCTTCATTATCTTCATAGGTATCAATAACATATAAATCATAACTGCCCGGCGGCAGCGAAGAAATATCTAACATGGTATTTAACTCAATCTCATAATCAGTCAGAATATTTACACGATAAAACTCATCAGTATCAAGATTGAAGTTGAATCCCGCCTCGGCAACCATCAAACTATATTCGCCGACTGGCGTATAGTGATTCGGATTGGTGACAGATACAGAAATAGTACCCCCTTCTGAACTCCGGTAAACGATCGCATCAGGCCCGGAAATATGTGTTCCGATATCACTTTCATCAACAGTGAAAAGTTGGCCGGTCGAAACAAAGGGTTCTTCAGAACTGAGTTCTTCAACCATCAGTGAATACTTGCCCGGCGGCAATTTAAATTCGTACTTGCCATTAGCATCCGTTCTGACAAAGATTTCATAGATATGATGATCAATATAACATTCAGCATTGGCAGCCGGAATACCGTCCGCATAGCGAATGTAGCCGGTCACAGTCGCGGTTTGGTTAGTCAGAGAAATGTATCGGTTTTCAAAATCTTTCCACGGCTCAATAAATATTTCTATCTCGTCAAGCGAAACATAACCCGCTGAAGAAAAAGCCATTGAACTGGAACCAACCGCTATCTCAAAAATACCTTCCGGCACATCCGAAAAAATAAACTCCCCATTGTGATCAGAGACAACCCAGTCCTCATATGTCTCACGACATAATTCAATGAAAACACTTGAAATAGGATCCCCCGTTAGTTCATCAATGACAATGCCGCTGACAGTAGCCCCCATCACACCACTTGCCGTCAATGCTGTTAGCAGTACCAACACAACCTTCACAAACGAATTCCTCATAACATTCCCTTTCGAAACGCACAGATGATTCATAAAATTGGGACATTGGAAGAAGGCAGGACATGGAAGTGAATACGAACGCGACTCCTTCGCGAAGACCATGTGTTTCGCCTTATCACCACCCGACTGCTGACACATCATCAGCATTCTGGAGTGACTATAGCATAAAAAAGATGTTACAGCAAGAGTTTCTTCTAAAAATACATAAAAAACAGCTTTTTATAGGAGCTACTCCCCAACTTCACCTTTACTCCATTTCTCTATGCCTCTGCCTGCCGGGCCAAAGCTAAAAGAGTGAAGATCGGGGACAATAAAACGTTATTTTAACTATAAAATCGCAGTTTTATGCCGGTGGCTGTGGCATTCGATGTTAACCGCCACCGGCAGCGAAGCAATATGGCACGGCGCCGTCTCAATACACACCTTCAGCGCCGTCGCATCGCCGCCAAGGCCCTGTGGCCCTAATCCCGTCGCGTTGATCGCCGCCAGTAGCTCCCGCTCCATCTGTGCATAATATGGCTCGGGATGCGATTGCCCCATTTCCCGCAGCAGCGACCGCTTGCTCAGCAGACACGACACCTCAAAATCGCCGCCAAGCCCGACCCCCACCACAAACGGCGGACACGCATTGGCCCCCGCCTGCCGAACCACCTCAACAATCCAGTCGGCCACCGCCTCTTTCGGCTCGGTCGGGTTAAACATCTTGAACTGGCTCTTATTCTCACAGCCGCCGCCCTTGGTCATCAGCGAAATCTTAATCTCAGACCCCGGCACGATCGAATGATGAATAATCGCCGGCGTATTGGTTTGCGTATTGGCCCGTTCGCCCAACGGCTCGGCCACCACACTCTTTCGCAGCAGTCCCTTCTCATACCCGGCCGCCACCCCGTCCTGAATCGCATCACAAATCGTCGCCGCCGGCTTCTCCGGTGACGGCGCCACAAATGTGCTGGCCCCCTGCTCCAGAAAGACCACAGCCAAACCCGTATCCTGGCACAGCGGAATCCGCTCGGTCTTTGCAACCCGCGCATTCTCGATCAGCTTGCCCAAAATCCGCTTCGCCCGCGGATTCGTTTCAGCATGCTCAGCATCATACAATGCCTCCAGCACATCAGTCGGCAATTCATAACCGCACTCAATACAAAGCCGCTCAACCGCCTCAACCACCTGAATATACTGCAAAGTCCGCATGATAAGCTTCCTGTGAAACCCTCAAATATCGCATTCAACTTGCCATTCCAAATACGACTTGTCATTCGGAATACGTCTTGTCATTCCGAGCAACAATTGTCATGCCGGACTTGATCCGGCATCCAGCATTTAAACAGCATCGCCAAAGGCGATTCCATAATTCATAATTAATAATTCAACATTCAAAATTACTTCACCGTCACTTCAAACGTCTGATAACGCGTATTGCCCAGGTCATCACTGACCGCAATCGCGATCACATGCTCACCGACCGCCAAGTCCTCAATCACAACCGTAAACTGCTCACTCCGCGTATCAGACACCATATCGTCCGGCAGCAGCGTCACCCATTTCTCATTGCTGTCAACCGTATAGCGCACTTTACCGATCACAGTAAACACGTCATCGGCCGAAAAGGTCAGCGTCGCCGTATCGCCGTCAACGGTCACTTTCGCCGATGCAATGGCCGGTGCCGTATTGTCAATCACAAACGGATCACTGATGCGCGACCCCGTCAGAGCTGTCGCGGTCGAATTGCTCTTATGGTCACTGACGCTGACACGGATTTCATACCGCCCATCTTCCAGCGTCCGGCCGTCCCATTCAAACCGCGTCTTGTCCAACTCATCCTTCAGCGGAATCCAGACCGTTCGTCCCAGTTTGCGAATTGCCAGCGTAAACTCCAGTTCATCCTTGTTATCATCCGACGCAGAAAAACCAACTTCCTGCACAAACGGTTTCTTCGGATCACCACTGCGACGAGCCTTGACCGATTTAATCCGCGGCGCCAGGTTCGGCACCATCGACGCAGCCGCCACTTCCCGAATCTCCGGAGTAATCGACGCATCCGCACTGGTCAGCGTCAAACGATACTGACAAAACCGCCCCAGCGGGCAATTCAAATCCGTCGCTTCCGTCACCGGAACATCTTCGGTCCATTCCGAAAACGTCGGGTCGTCCGACTCACGAACATTACCGCTGCGCGACGCCATCAGCACCTGACAGCCGTCTGGGATCGCCGCCTCAAGCTGCAGCTTACCCCAGCGAGCCGGTTGCCCCGCGTCGATCAGATCCGACAGGAAAACACCTCGCGATACAAATCCCTTTTCCATCGCCATCAAACGCGCGGGATTAGAAAGCCCTAAGTACACCGTCTCGCCCACACTCAGCAGCGACGTGATCTGCGACGACGTGTCATCGTCATAAAACACCGCCCGTTCCTCGGTCGCGGCATCCACCGTAAACAACTGTCCATCGTTGCCCGTCCCCAGCCACAGCTTGCCGTCAAACTCAATCAACGAATAAAACACTGCCACTTCCGAAAACACATCCGTCACAAACCCGTCAGGCGTAATCTTATAGATATGCCCCGCGGCCTTCGCAGCCGGCGGCTGAGGTGCCTGCTGGGCGGGCTTGGCCGGCGGTTTCTTTTTCGAAGCATTTTCATTCGCCGTATTCAATGAAGCCTTTGTCTCCGAAGTTCCCTTTGCTTCATCCGTATCCGGCCGTCCAGGCGCATCCTTCATCGATACCCCCTTGACTTTCAGTTGAGCCGCAGCAGCTGCCGCACTGGTGGCCGCCGCATACACATTACCTTCATCATCCATCAACAGCGATGCGATTTCATTCTGGTCTGAATCATACAGAACCGTTGCCCGCTTGGAAACCGGGTCAATTTTATACACCAGCCCACGCTCGTCACCGCCGGCATATACGATTCCATCTCGAACGATCAGCGACAGAATATTCTTATCTTTTGCGTCATAAATCACTTCCGGATTCTTACAGAACGCATCCAGACGATACACCAAACCTTCCGGCCCGGTTCCCAGGTACACATTATTATCCGCATCCAGTGCAATCGCAAAAATATACTGCACTTTCTCATCTTC
>JANQGW010000159.1 GCA_028282905.1 Sedimentisphaerales bacterium
TAGGGAATATCTTCCCGGCAGCGACTGTGCAGTGTGCCAGCCATTTGCTGTTGCTGCATTGCATAAAGCGACAGCACTGTGGCCGCTCCTCCGCTGGAACCTTCAAAACGTACCTGTTCATCGGCGGCATGTCCTTCCCACACGCCCAGTACCGGTCCCCAGACATCATAAACTTCCTGACCGCCAAGCTGGGCATCCGGCATCGCGATACGGTCCAGCGCAATCCCCGGACAAACCTGCATGGACTCACCTGCCGCCTGCGGCTCAACACCTTCTCGAAACCGCGGGCGCCGACCGTAATCGATAACATCACCCATTTCGATCTGCTGCGGACAAACCGCCGCACAAGCACCGCACCCGCAACAAAGCTGCCAGGCAGCCACCTCTTCAACATGCTTTATCTTTTTTAAATCCATTCCGTTATAAACTCTCAAATAGCTGAAAAACCTGCTGCTTCGCGGCCGGGACAGACTTCGCCAATGTCTCGGCTATAACATCTCTGCGTTGGTAGATAGCTTCGATCTGCTCAATTGCCTGCTCTTCATCCTGCACACGAATATCGACCACACAGTCAGCAGCACCTACCGTCTCAAAAACCCCGGCGAATTTCTTACTGTACGCCAGCCCCGCGGCGGCAACACCCTGCGACAATGCCGCAATCGTTGAGTGCATCCGGGCACCCATAAAGAAATCACACTGGCCGATAAAATACTTGACCTGGTTTTGATTATAGCAGCCATCCAGCACAATCACTCTTTTTTGCTGCTCGGCAGACAATCCTTTCCATATCTCATGACAGGCCGCCGCGTCATTCTCAACCGCGTAATCCCTAGGAATCACATGCGGCGTCAGCAACACAGCACAGTCATCACGCTTTAAAAAGGCATCCAGAATGTTTCGCACCAATTTCTTGTAGTCGCACGCCAGGCCAAACATGTTGTCCTGCGTATAACCGCCATTATATAGCAAACCGCTCACATTCAAACCGACAACCGTCGAAAACCGATTCTTGAGTTCTTTAACCTCGCTGACTTGTGGGCTGTCCGGGGCAATCGCATCCATTGTAAAAGCCACATCCGGACAAAGCTTTGCGGCAGCACGCATTTTACGCCGGCGCATCAACGTGCCAACCTGCTCAAGTCCCTCCCGGTCCCGTGAAAAAATTTGTGCGGCTCTGCCGAGAATAAATCGGGCAATCATCTTTGCCGAAGACCGCTTAAACGGGCCATATGTTTGCGGCAGCAGCGTCAATGGCCGTCCGCACAAAAGTACCAGCCACTTACGAAGCCCGCTCAACACCAGTCGCCGCATTCCGTAAATATCACTGAAGCTGTCCCCGCCGGTGATATCCAGCACACCGGACGCGGCATAAATCTGCTTGAGATAAGGATTGCGGCTCCGCAACTTCTCCCGCCATCCGGCCGTCGGAACACACTTCAAAAACAGGGCCGTCAAAATCAAACGGACAAGATGATTTTGTCGCCACAGCGTTTTATTCACACGGACTCCAATCCGCTCAAGCTCTAAAGTACTGCCATCCGGCAGCTCCAGGATTTCCGGTATCGGATCACGCATCCCTTCCAGCAGGCTGATTTTCGCAATCGGATGCGCCCGCAAAACACACTTCACCGTCGAAGCTAACAAAGCACTGACCCCTAAATTCCCGGTGGTCAAACTGGCCCCTAAGATAATATAATGTCGATTTGAATCACCCGGTGAAATCATCGCTACGGCGCTGCCTCCAAATCTCCTGTGGCCTTCATCTGTCCCACGATCCGATTCTTAAAAATAACAGCCGCAACCAGCCAGCTAATTCCGCATAAAGCAGCGGCCCCCGCAACCTGCAGCCATACAGAGTCAACGATAACACGCCACAGAATCGCCGGAATACAAATACAAACGGCCAGCAACATTCCCTTGACAACTGTTTGGAGATAGGCTTGGATGGGAAAATCGAGACACTTTCTCAGGCTGAACAACTGCACAATACCCGCAATCAGCAAAGAAAGCAGCCGGGCTGTCGCCGCACCAGCAGTGCCCCACTTAAGAACAAATGGGTAAATAAGAACAGCAATTAATATAAGTCGAAAAATTGCAAATAACCGCTGAATCCCGGGTTTTCCGATGGCAAAATAAATGGACGCGATAAACGTCCCCGCCATATAAAACAGAACGTAAAAACTCAAAATCGCATAAGCGGCACTGGTCTGCCCGTAATCCGGACCGTAAACAACTTCAAGGATCGGGCGGGCGAACACCGAAAAACAAGCCACCATCGGCAACCCAAACAAAAATAGTACCGTGGTCATTCGCTTCAGATTTTTCCGCATCCGCTCCTTTTCATCCTGCATTTCAGAAAATGCCGGTAATGCAAGCGGACTAATAATCCGGGAAAATAGCATTTGCGGTATCATTGCCAGTGCCAACGACAGGGAATAAAAGCCCAGCACTTCTTTGCTGCACATTCTTCCTAACACAAAAATATCTGCCTGCATAAACAGGTAAGTCAAAATCGGCAAGCCGATCATCCCGCGTGAAAACTTAAATAACTGGCTCGCGGCAGCACGGTCAAATCGAAACCGTGGGCAAAACCGATAAACCAAAAATGACCCCAATGAACGAAATATTGCCTCTGTAACAAAGCCAATAACCAATGACCAGACATTCGGATAGAACAGGGCCAGAACAAAACTAACCAGCGTCCCCAGAATACCGCTTCCTTGGTTAACAACAACAACCTTTATAAACTTCAGTTTTTTTTCAAGAACAAATAAACCGGGACTTGTCAATCCGCGGAAGAACATCACCAGAAAAGCAACCTTCAGAAGTGATTCAAGTGCAGGCTCATGGTAAAACACTGCCAGAAGCGGCGAAATCAGAAAACCCACAAGATATAAACCAACACCACGAATTGCATTAAACCACCAGGCAATATTCAGGTAATTATCATCATCTCCACTCTTGTGCTGTACAACCGCCTGACGAACGCCAACTTCTGTAAATGCCTCAAACAACTGACTGGATGCCAGAACCAACGCCATCAGCCCAAAGTGCTCCGGCCCCAGCAGCCACCGTGCTAAAATCATATTGCGGACAAATCGTGCCGCACGATCAACCACCGATCCAACTCCCAGCACCGCACTTCCGCGAAAACAGCGGCTCAGCAGGCTTTCACCTTTGGCAAAATGTAATAAGTGGCTGAATTTCATCAATGCCGTATATAGTCCTTTGAGAAAAAGGGATTAGCTGTGGATACACTCCGTGCCCGTCGGATGTATTTTCAGGTCAAAAACACGCTCCGATAATGACTTGGATTTAATGAATCTTCTTCTAAAGTTTGTCCACTATATTATAGTAGATCGTCCGAATTCATCAATAATGCGTTCTCAAAGTAATTATCGGGATACTAACAATATTACTGAATAATAATCATAAATTATTACTTTAATTATGTTTCTCTTTTGTTTAGGTTCACCATTATTTTTAAAATAAAAAAAGTTCCAATTATTTCTATTGCAATTCCAGGGACAGGCCGATATATTATAGGACGTGGAGGGATTAAGGTTAACATATGTGTGGCGGCGTGATGCAACTCTGGATAATAATACGATCCGATAAAACCTAAATACATACGATTTGTAAGCCATTATACTAATATAGTATTCTTACCATCGACTACACACGCCTTTAACAGCCTTTTTTCGAGAAAACACCCTTATCAGGGTCTTTATGCGGTGTCAGTCTAACTGATATTGGCTGTCAGTCGAAAATGTCTCCGGGGGAGAATGCCGGGTACCGTTTAGTACCGGCAGCAGACACTCTTGCTTCATGACGGAAAAACTGTTCAGAAAAATTAACAGTTTTTTCGCACAACGAGGGGATTTTGTTTTTTATATTTTCCAAGGACATTGCGCCTAAAGTTTTTGAAAGCGAAAGTACGAATAACTGTTAACTTAAAACAAGCTAATTTGCATTTAAAGCATATATTGGAGTCAAATAAATGAGTTTCAGCGGAATTGCTAAAGGACGAAAAACAAGCACTGCTTTACTGTTTGGCGGCACGCGAACGAGCCTGAGAAACGCACGCCGGTTCAACACAAACAAGAGCTTAAAAGCAGCCTTCTATATCGCCTTGTTTTTAACAACAACACTCTCCCTTCAGGCGGCAACCTTTTATGTCTCACCGTCGGGCAACGACACCACAGGGACAGGATCAATCAGCCAACCGTGGGAAACCATTACCAAAGGCCAATCCATGCTTTCTCCGGGCGACACACTGCTTGTTCGGGGAGGAGTCTATCGTGAATCAGTCACAATGAGCCGCCAGGGCACGCAGGGCAATCCCATCACCATCAAGGCCTATCCCGGTGAAACCCCCGTTCTGGATGGAACCGAACCTGTTTCGGGCTGGGTCCGGTGTCAGGCCAACGATGCGTTCCTGACCGTCCAGGGCGTTGTGAATCCCGACTACGCAAATATCTACAAAACGAAAATCGCGGCCTCGGCATTACCCAATGATCTCGAAAAATTCATGCTGTTTGAAAATGCCGCACACAGCCGTATCGCACGCTGGCCCGATCAGGAACTGGGTTACGGCATTGACATGTCCCTGTTTCATGATCTCGCTCCGGAAGCCTACGGCCAAACCGCGTTTCTCCGGGACTCAGCCCGGCTGACGCATAATGATAACTATTGGACAGGCGCCTGGATCGATATTTATTCCCATGCCGCCAACGCCTGGGTCATTCGTCGTACCATCGCAAGCAACAGCCAGTCTGCCGCGACGATTACCTTTACAGAACCCCTCGGCAATCCCATCTCACACGGCAGCAGACCCGATTCTTACTCCATCGTCAACCATGCACATACGCTGGATTCGGCCGGTGAGTTCGCACACACGATGACCCCCGACAGCGACGGGAATTATACATTCTACCTGTGGCCCAAAAATCCTGCGAATCTTTCAAACAGGATTACCATTCCTTCAAAAATGAATGGCATTTACGCATACAAGAAAAGCTATGTCACCGTTGATGGATTAAAGGTCGTCGGGTATTCGGGCGATGGTATTTTCTGGCGTTCAGTTTCCGAGTTCCAGGAATCAGTCAACGTCATTAACTGCGTCGTGGAAGACTGCGGCGGTTCCGGTATTTATTTTACCTCCGTTAACAATTCTACAATTGAAAACTGTAAGATCAGCCGTGTGGACGGCCGCGGGGCATTCATGGTTTCCGGTAACTACGGCGTGATTAAAAACTGTGACATCCGGGACACCACCAGTACCAATGCATCGTTTTATACCATGAACTATGGACAATTGATTGGCAATACACTGCATGGCTGTATCGGATCGCATGGTAACGGTATTTCATGCTATATCAACTGCAACAAAATACTGGTTGCCTACAACTACTTCCCCGCAGCCAACTTGGCGTTCCAGGATATCAAGAATGCCGTTGTGTTTGCGAATGTATTTGACTTCGAAGAACAGTTCCCAACGGTTGTGAGCACCTGGAAAGATGCCCACGGACGTACCCAAGAACTTCAGTTGTATTTTAACAACACCATCTTAGGCAGCAGCAACAATAGTGCCCTGTCGCTGAAAGGACAGGACTCCGCGCCTTATCCTCAAAGCTATGTCATCAACAATATCATCGACGGCTGCAACTCATGGAATGAAAACCAGGTTCTTGACAGAACCTATAACATGTACACCGGGTATGGCTGGCGGCAGTCATCCAAATACGGATGGGCACTGCGAACCGGTGAAATCGAAGAACGCCAGACTTCAATCAACGATCTTTTTGCCGCCCCAGGAATGAATAACGGCGGAATCTATACCCTCCGTGAAGGCAATCCAGCAATCGGCGCAGGCAGAAACATTGCCGCCCTGCTGAACTCTCTCGGCGTAACGTCATGGTTCCCCAATTTCGACTTCACCAAAGACAAGGCCGGCAAAACCTGGGCCGCCACCCCTTCGATGGGTGCGTTTGAATTCAACGGCGAAGAACCTCCCGTCGTCCCTGAAAATCAGGCGCCCAACGCCGGTAATGACACCTATACGGTTGAGCAAGACAGTACGGATAACTCCTTCACCGTCTTGAGCAATGATACCGATCCCGATGGAGATACACTGACGCTGTCGGATATTGAAATACTGCCTGCACACGGTTCGGCCGTCATCGCACAAAATGGTACGGCGATCCTGTACACCCCCGTCACCGAATACGCCGGTGGCGATTCCTTCAGCTATCGTGTATCTGACAACAATGGGAAGGATGCCTTGGCAACGGTGACTGTCACCGTCGAGGAATTGGATGTTGATCCTCCCGTAGATCCTCCCGTAGATCCTCCTACAGGCAACATCTCAGAAGACCTCATGGCTCACTGGGAATTAAATGAAAACGCCGGAACCCTGGCCAACGATGCCAGCGGACACAGCCAAACCGCTACCCTCGTCAATGGCCCTCAATGGTGCGACGGTAAATGGTCGAAGGCTGTTCAGTTGGATGGCTCGGATGACTACATCGACGCCGGAACGGAAGTCTTTGGGCTGGACGATGAATTGACCATCGCGGCATGGGTTTACCTCAATGACAGTGAAGCAGCCGGTGACCAGATGATTATGTCGCGGGGACAATACTTCTATCCATTTATGATGAAAGTCAACCGTGGTAAAGTGAACACCTGTGTACGCACAGGCAGCGGAACCGATTACTTAAGCTCTCCAACCACGCTGGAAAGCGGTCAATGGCACCACGTGGCAATGACATATCGTCCCGGAGAACGCCTGATTTACATCAATGGTAAATTAGACAGCGAAGACACCAGTGCTCCAACTACCGCCTTACGCGAATTAGCGGGTAAACGAACCGTCATCGGTGCTTCAAGTGCTTCAGCATCATTCTTGAACGGTAACATTGACGATGTCCGTATCTACAACCGGGCATTGACTGAGGATGACATGGCATCCCTCTATACCGGCACCAGCGACACCAAACCGGAACCTGCTCAGAAAACCGGCCATTGGCAGCTTAATGACGGCATCGGTGAAACCGCCGTCGATATAAGCGTCAACGGTCTGAACGCCGCCCTCTTCAACAGTCCTTCATGGGGTTGTGCCTGGAAAGACGGCGCTGAAGAATGGTTGAAATTCAACGGCGGCAGCCAGGCTATCGAAATTCAGGCCGCCGCGATGAACGCCAATGCCGGAACAATCGCCATGCGAGTCGAGCCTGCCTCTGACTCAGGCCCTCAGTTCCTGTTTGGACATGTCCTGAACGACACAAACATGATTTGGCTTTACACGATTTCCGGCCAATTGGCACTGGGCCTGGGTAACAATTCGACATTGGCGACAAACATCACCGCCTTAACACCCGAACAGCTCTACCATGTGACGTTAACATGGGATCAAGGCAGCTACTGTGTCTATGTGGACGGCATCCTGCTTTCTTCGGGCAGCTATTCGGGCCTGACCGACTTAGCCTCTACGGCGGACATCGCCAACATGGGCACAGTTGCCTACCGAAGTCAGGGCTTGGGATTTGACGGTCTGATCGACGATGTTCAGATTTATGATCAAAGTCTTTCGGCCGACGAAGTTCGTGCGTTGTCCATGGCACAATGTGTCAGGGAGAACAGAGAACTGGCCTTTTATCTTTTCGGCGAAAATCCTGACGGCTCAGCCACAGCCTATACCGCTGAGGGACTGCCCGAAGGTGCTGTCTTTGATGCCGAAAACCATCAGTTCATCTGGCGTCCCGGTTATGGTCAAGCTGGAAAATACACGGTTCAGTTTACGTCGCAAGATGGAACCGACCAGCAGACGATTACCATTACAACGCAGGATGTACCTTTAAGTGACTGGTATCGTGATTTTCTGGATCAGCATGGGCAACTGTGATGACCCGATCGGATAAGTGAAACCGCGATTTGGGGGAGAATATAACAAATCGTCAGGTTATGCAGTGAGTGATAAGACTCCTTAGTGTGTGAATGAGATTTTATTCGGAGTAACAGAGTAATGAAGTGGACTTACTATGTCTATGGTTTAGGAATATGTGCGGTTTTGTCGGCAATGGCTCCCTTTGCAACCGCACAGATAATCAGCGATGAAAACGCCTGTACCTGGGCAATTGCGAATGATGACCTCGCAATCCCGTCAGGCAGTATCATTACCGGCGCGGAATTGGTTCTGCATAACGTGCGCAGCACGCAAAGCAATGCGGAATTATATGTCCAGCTCCTCGACAACCCGAACGCCGGTATCGAGGAATTGTCGGACGGTCAAAGCGGCAACTTCTTTGACGGGTACGGCACTGCCCTTTCAGCTTATGACGCCTGGTCGCTGTCATCCCATCCAAAAGACTTGACAATTGACCTGAAACAGATCAACAATCCCAACTGCTGGACACGAGAACTCTTCGCAACACTGCCGGTGATCACGCTGGCGGATGCCTCCACGGTGACATGCACCTCGTCCATGCTGGCACTTTACGACTATGCAGGAACCGGCCGATCCTTCGGTTTTGGTGTAGATTGCGACGGTGTTTCGCTGACGGCGGTCACCCTGAATCTGACCATTCAGTCCACTACCCAACAGATTTCACCTGAAACCGTCACATTCACAACCGGTGAATTCAACGCCGCACCGGTGTTAGCACCTATCGGCAATCAGACTGTGACGGAATCTGAAACATTATCTTTCAGTATCTCAGCAACCGATTCTGACAACGACACCCTGAGTTACTCCACCTCGACACTTCCCGCCGGAGCTGCATTTGTCGGCCAGACGTTTACCTGGACCCCAAGCTACAGTCAGTCCGGTGTTTACCAGATTAATTTCCGCGTAACCGACGGCATCCAGGAAATCAGCCAAACGGCTACGATTACAGTGATAGACAATAATCGGGCGCCTGTACTGGTTCCCATCAGCAATAAAACCGTTGCCGAAGGCCAGACACTCAGCTTCCCCGTCTTTGCAATCGATCCGGACGGCAATAGCGTTGTGCTGAGCACTAACAGCCTGCCCGCCGGCGCCGATTTCGCAGACGGCGTTTTCACCTGGACACCCGGCTACAGCCAAAGCGGCACCTATCAGGTCACCTTTACCGCATCTGACAATATCCTGACGGATACCGGAACTGTCACGATTAATGTTGAAAGCACAAATCGCCCTCCAGTCCTGGGCCAAATCGCCGATCAGACTGTTTCGACGCCTGGAACCGTTAATTTCACTGTTTCCAGCAGTGATCCCGATGGTGATACGGTAACCTTATCTGCTCAGAATCTGCCCGCCGGCGCAGCCTTCCAGAATGGCACTTTCACCTGGTCTCCCACCAATCAGCAGGCCGGCACCTATGAGGTCACCATCACAGCCAATGACGGAAACGGCGGAACGGATACCATAACGGTTAATATCACCGTTGAATCGGTAACTCTTGAATGGGCACAAATCGTCTATGATGACTTTGAAAATGGTCTGGGCAGCTATACCAGCGGCGGCCGCGACTGTCGCCTGTACACCGGCGGCAAATATGCCCATCAGGGCAGCAACGCAGCCAATATCCAGGATAACAGCGGCAACCTGTCCTCGTTCTATCTGACCAACGGCATTGACTTGTCCGGTTATTCGGAACTTAAAATCGAATTCTGGTACATGCCTGTCTCGATGGACAATTCCAATGAAGATTTCAAACTGGACTACTGGAACGGTTCGCAGTGGGTCACCTTGAAAACATGGGCCAAAAACGCAGACTTCCAGAATAACGTCTTCTACTCTGAAAGTATCTCGCTGTCAAAACAGGACATCGCATTTGCGGCCACTGCAAAAATCCGCTTCGTCTGTGACGCCTCCAGTAACTACGATGATGTGTACATTGATGAGATCAGCATCTCGGCCAAGTAAACACAATAACCTTAAACTGCTTTCCTCAGACGGCTCGTGACGCTTCAGTCCGGGCCGTCTTTTTTTATCATTAAAGTGCCCTGTCAGTCTGTTGGACCTCAAAACCAACTACGGAGCCTTTGGAAGATGCCGTAAAATTTCGTCCGATAATTCCTGTGCTAACATTTTAGCCGCGGCTTCGGAAGTGGAACTGATTTGAATCTGGGCAACATAATCAGTCCGTCCCTCGACAACCTTCGGCCGTCGAAATCGCAACCCGGAAAAGGTGCGGTGGTCAGAGGTAAGCTCACCATTGACGACATAATAGTTGACAACAGTCACTTCCTGATAATCCAATCCCGGCCAATGAAAACGATGCAGCAATATTGGAATAGCCTGCCCTCCGGACGTTGTAAACTGGTCCGATATTGTCTCATCATGAGCCCATCCGCTGCCCGTATAGCACCGTCTCGGACGATGCCCAAGCATGCGACGCGGTTCGGCGGTATAAGCCACATAAGCTGTCGCACGCAGCCGACGGTCACGGTCAACATATGTCCGGCTTAGATAATCATCATTTGCGGCGACTTTTAGCACGGTTTCCGAAATGGAAACATTCGTGCCCTGCCAAGGCCCCATCTGCATCGGAAATTGCGAAAAGGGAATCGCCGGCTCCACTATAATGTCACTCAATCGGTTTAAATAGGTGGCCGTTTGTTGGTAAGCCCACCACGAAAATAGAAAAAAAACGCCCGTAATGACCGAAAAAAGCAAAAAAATATGTTTTCTACGCATCAAATCTATCCATTTTTCCATTGGAAATCCATTTGCATACTCCTTGAGGAATTATATCCACTCAAAAGCCCGATTGTCAATAATGCCTTTTTCATTATCTTTTTTTATCGAATAATGTATCCCGAATTGACTTTTTTGTTTTTTTCTCATAAAATAATTCGTAAATTTGTTTAAAATAATACCTTGAGGGACCGATACGAGGAGTACTATGGAATCAATCAGCTCTGAAATTCGAGAGTTTATCGTACAAAATTTCCTGTTTGGCGACGACCAGGGCCTACAGGACGACACTTCCTTTATGCAATCCGGCATCATCGATTCAACCGGGATTTTGGAGTTGGTCAACTATTTGGAGCAAACGCACGGCATCAAGATTCAGGACGATGAGTTAATTCCAGAGAATTTGGATTCTATAAACAATCTTAATCAATTCTTACAGAAGAAAGTTCAATGTGCGGAATAAGCGGCACCTGTTCCCTGAAGACTCCGCAGCCCCCATGTGCGGAAACACTGCTGCAAATGATTTCCGCCATCCGCTACCGCGGACCGGATGAAACCGGCCTTTATCTGGACGATTATACCGGTTTAGCACACACCCGCCTGAGCATTATTGACTTAAGCGGCGGCACCCAGCCGATCCGCAACGAAGACAACTCCCTCTGGATTGTCTTTAACGGTGAACTGTTCAACTACCCGGAACTCAGAGAACAGCTGGAACCTCGCGGACACACCTTTTATACCCAATCCGACACTGAGGTAATCGTCCACCTATACGAAGAATACGGACTGGACTGTCTGCAGCACATGAACGGGCAATTTGCCCTGGCCCTCTGGGACAGCCGCAAGAAAGAACTCTTTCTTGCCCGCGACCGTGTCGGCATTCGCCCGCTGCATTACACCATTCTCGATAACCAACTATATTTTGCCTCGGAAATCAAGTCTCTGCTGACAATCCCCGGCGTTCGTCGAGAACTGGACCATACAGCATTACAGCAGATTTTCACATTCTGGACAACCTTGGGCAAGCGAACAGCGTTTAAAGACATCCACGAACTGCCGCCGGGCCATTTCCTCACCATCAAAGACGGCAATATCAGCATACAACAATACTGGCGGCTCAATTTCCCGGAAAAAGCCAACCTGAGCGATGAGCCTCTGGAATCCATAGCCCAGCAGGCCGATGAACTTCTAACCGATGCAATCCGCATCCGGCTCCGCGCAGATGTGCCGGTGGGCGCTTACCTCAGCGGCGGTCTGGATTCCTCTGGAATCTCTGCAACCATCGCACAGCAATTTCAGAACAACCTGCAAACTTTCGGCATCCGCTTTGAAGAAGAGGCTTTCGACGAAGGAACGCCCCAAAACCAGATGGTGTCGCATTTGAACGTGCAGCACTCGGAAGTCATCGCAACCAATAAACGCATCGCCCAAACCTTTCCAAGAGTAATTTATCACACGGAAAAGCCTATTCTTCGGACCGCTCCGGCCCCGCTGTTTCTGCTGTCCGAAAAGGTCCGTGACGTCGGTCTGAAAGTCGTCCTCACCGGCGAAGGTGCTGACGAAATCTTCGGCGGTTATAACATTTTCAGAGAAGCCAAAATTCGTCGTTTTTGGGCTTCTCAGCCGGATTCTAAAACACGTCCGGCCCTGCTGCGTCAGCTTTACCCGTATATTTTCAATAACCCAAGACTGGCGGCCACGACTCAGGCCTTCTTCGCGAAAGACCTGTTGGAAACGGACGATCCACTGTATTCGCACCACATCCGCTGGGGCAATACACATCGCATAACCCAGTTTTTCTCGCCGGAAATGGACGATATTCTGCCATTGGAGACATTACAAGAGGAGGTTTTAGCGAATCTGCCTGCTGAATTTGCCTCCTGGCACCCCTTCACAAAAGCCCAGTATCTGGAAACTAACGTATTTCTCAGCAATTACCTGCTGTCCTCACAGGGTGACCGCATGGCGATGGCCCACTCACTGGAAATTCGCCTGCCCTTCCTGGATTACCGCTTGATTGAATTTATGAGCAAGGTTCCACCCCGCTGGAAAGTTCTGGGACTCAATGAAAAACACCTGTTAAAGAAAATTTTCCAAAACCGACTACCAGCGGATATCGTCAAACGCAATAAACACCCCTACCGGGCGCCGATTGCCCAGACACTGCTAACCCATGCCACTGATGACATTCGAGAAGCACTCAGTGACGCCGCCGTCAAAAACGCCGGCATATTTGACACCTCAAAAGTCACCCGGCTGGTCAATAAACTGCAGCGTACCCAGACGCCCGGCGAAATCGACGCAATGGCACTGTCAGGAATAGTTTCAACACAACTTTTATACCAACAATTTATTCAACAAAGCATCGAGATCGGGCCGATTGAACAACCGGACCTTTTGATTGACAAACGCAGCCAGCCGAAACCGTTAGATCTTTCCGGCCGGTAATGGAGACAACCACCATGACTGAAGCGAATCTCATCCACGACTTCCTGACAATCACCGCGCAGCAAACCCCGGACAAGCCGTTTTTAATCTGTGGCGACAAATCCTATTCATTCGCCCAAATTGATACAGAATCCACCACACTGGCCCATCAACTGTGTGCTCTCGGTGTTGCACCGAATGATAAAGTCGCCATCCTGATGGACAATTCCGCGGAAACCGTCACAGCCCTCTACGGCGCTTCCAAATCTGCAGCAACCTTCATCGTTATCAACAGCACGGTCAAGGCCGCCAAGCTCACTCATATCCTGAATAACAGTGAAGCGAAAATACTGATTACTCATACGAGCAAAGGACGAGTGGTTCAAAAAGCCGTCAACAACTGCCTGAAAAGGCCAACCATCATCTGGGATAGCCCCTCCGGCACTATTCCGCCGGCTCTGCAGGAAGTCTCAACATCCTATGCGTGGAACGACATGATTACGCATCGCCCCGGCGGCATTCTGACACCGCTGCCTCGCGCCAATCCTGATGACCTGGCGGCCTTGGTCTATACCTCCGGCTCCACCGGCGATCCCAAAGGTGTGATGCAGCCGCACAATAAAATGATCGCCGTCGCCAAAAACATCATCCTGTACCTCGAAAATGACCAGAATGACGTCATTCTAAATGTCCTGTCACTGGCTTTCGGCTATGGAATGTACCAGGTATTGATGAGCGCCATGTTCGGCGGCACAGTGGTTCTTGAAAAAAGTTTTATTTATCTGCATGATACTCTTCAAAAAATTGCACAGCACAATGTCACCGCCCTGCCGGTCGTACCGACCGTACTGGCCATGATGCTGAAAGCACAGAACCTCAACGACTATGACTTTTCAAGCCTGAAATATATCACCAACGCCGGCGATGCCCTGCCGACACATCACACCTCCGCGATCAGACAGCAACTGCCGGATGTCAGAATTTATCCGATGTACGGCCTGACTGAATGTGTCCGTGTCAGCTATCTGCCACCGCATCTGATTGACGAACACCCCGACTCGGTTGGCTGCGAAATTCATAACTGTACCGCACTGATTGTTGATGAAGACGGCAACCCTGCCCCGCCCGACCAAGTCGGTGAACTGGTCATTACCGGCGATAATGTTATGGACGGCTATTACAATGATAGCGATTATACATCCCAAATTTTCCGCACCGCCGACTGCGGTCGGACGCGTCTCTATACCGGCGACCTGTTTCGACGTGACGAAAATGGCCTGCTGTTTTTTGTGAGCCGTAAGAATGACATTATTAAAACCCGTGGTGAACGCGTCAGCCCGCGCGAGGTGGAAAGATACCTGATGGACATTGATGGCGTAGCCGAAGCCGTGGCGATCGGTGTACCCGATGATATATTCGGTGAAGTCATCAAGGCATATATTGTCCCCGTCGCAGACCATAACCTGACGGATGAGATTATTTTGAAAAATGCCACGGCCACCATGGAAAATTATATGATCCCCAAAACCGTTGAATTTCTGGATGCCCTGCCTAAAACCCCGAACGGCAAGGTCAATCGCAAAGAAATGAAAAAATGGAACACTTGATTTAAACCCTGTTTTTCATATAATGTAGTAGTAACTAAGGCTGTTTCAATACTATTTTTGAAATAATATCGGGGAAAGGGGAGAGCTATGAACCGGTTGCCAACATTGCTGCATGAGACGTTATCGATCAGTACCGAGCGATATCCGGAAAAATCCGCATTGATCTGTAACGATCAGATATGCACTTACCGCCAATTGGACGAACAGTCAACACAATTGGCAATTTACCTTCAAAAGATGGGCCTGCAGCCCCAGGACCGCGTCGCTGTTTTCACCGACAATTCCATCGAAACGGTCATCAGTCTTTACGGCATTCTCAAGGCCGGCGGCGTCTTCCTGATTCTTAACGGCGGCCTGAAATCATCTAAACTGGCCTATATCCTCAACAATTCCGGCACAAATATTCTCATAACACAGGCCTCAAAACACCGGGTTTTCATGGAAACCGTCGAAAAAGCTAATCATCCCGTCCGGATTATCTGTGTCCACCACGAGGCGATCTTAAACCCGCAAGCGGCCGAAATCAGCATTCCGTGGGATTCTGTTTTTACGGATGCCAACTCAACGGACACTCTCTGCCCACCCGCAACGAATACCAATGATCTGGCCTCACTGATTTACACCTCCGGTTCCACCGGCGACCCCAAAGGCGTGATGTGTTCGCATTCAAACATGGTTTCAGCCGCCGACAGTATTATCCAATACCTCGAAAACACACCGGACGACATCATCTTGAATGTTCTGCCGCTGTCTTTTGATTATGGGCTTTACCAGGTACTAATGAGTGTCTTCTTTGGAGGCACCACCGTTCTGGGCAGCTCGTTCGTCTATATTCACCGCGTCCTTGAGCAGATTGCCCGCTGGAAGGTGACCGGTTTTCCGATCGTCCCGACGATTGTCGCCATGCTGCTGAACATGCAGAATCTGGATCGTTACGATTTTTCATCCGTGCGTTACCTGACTAATACCGGTGCGGCCTTTCCGGTCAATCATATTAAACGTCTGCGTCAACTGCTTCCGAACATGCAAATCTATTCGATGTTCGGCCTGACCGAGTGCAAGCGCGTCTGCTATCTGCCGCCCGAGCAGGTCGATATCCGCCCGGATTCGGTCGGTAAGCCGATGCCCAACTGCACAACCTATGTACTCGATGAGAACGACCAACCCGTCGAACCGGACCAGGTGGGCGAACTGGTCATCGAAGGCCCGAATGTCATGCAGGGTTACTGGCAGGACCCGGAACTGACGGCGAAAACATACCGCACCGACTCGGACGGAACACGACGCCTTTACTCCGGCGATTATTTTAAACAGGACGCCGAAGGTTTCCTCTATTTCCTTGGCCGTAAAGACGATATGATCAAAACCCGCGGCGAACGGGTCAGTCCCAAAGAAGTTGAAAATGCTCTCTCGGAAATCGACGGCGTCGGAGAAGTCGCCGTCATCGGCGTTGACGATGACATTTTGGGCCAGGTCGTCAAGGCCTTCATCGTCTCTCGTGACGGCGTTGAACTGACCGAACAAAATATTCTGGCCGCGGCCGCAAAAACAATGGAAAAATTCATGGTTCCAAAGTATATTGAGATACTGACGGAGTTACCTAAAAGTCATCACGGAAAAATTGATAAAAAAGTATTGGTAAAACGGGAGAAAACAGCATCGTGACCTCAAAAAGAGAGTTTACACCGGACATCCTGACCATCGACCTGGAAGCGACGGTCGAAGATATTAAGCAGTCTATCCGGCAAATTTTAAAAAATGATTTAAAGCGACAAGGTTTGGTCGTCGGCCTGTCGGGTGGCATCGACAGCAGCACCGTTGGCGCCCTGTGCGTGGATGCCGTTGGTACCGACCGTGTCTTTGGTCTGCACATGCCGGAAATCGACTCATCAGACGAAACCATCCGCCTGAGCACCTTGATTTCAGACCATCTCGGTATTGACAGTGCCGACGAAAACATCACGCCCATTCTGGATGCCGTCGGCTGTTACCGCCGACGAGACGAAGCCATTCGCGAAATCATTCCCGATTATGACTCAACCGCCGGCTGGAAGTCCAAAATTGTCCTCCCATCCTTCAATGAAGGCAACCGAATGCGTTTCTTCTCAATCGTCGCTATTACACCGGACGGACGTGAGATGAAACAGCGTCTTACCCCCAAAGCTTACTTGGGCATCGTCGCGGCCACCAACTTCAAACAGCGCAGCCGGAAAATGATGGAATACTATCATGCCGACCGCCTGAACTTCGCCGTAGCGGGCACACCCAACCGACTCGAATATGACCAGGGCTTTTTCGTCAAAGGCGGCGACGGACTGGCCGATGTCAAACCCATCGCACACCTCTATAAAACACAGGTCTATGCACTGGCCCGCCACCTTGGCCTGCCGGAGGAAATCTGCAGCCGACCGCCGACGACTGATACCTACTCCATGCCGCAGTCGCAGGAGGAGTTTTACTTCGCCCTGCCCTACGACAAGATGGATTTGTGCCTGTACGGAATAAATAACGGCTACACGCCGAAGGAAGTCGCCGGTGCCGTCGAGCTAACACCCGAACAGGTTCAGTGGGTTTATGATGACATCGAGCAGAAACGCAGGACAACGCGATACTTACAACTCAAACCGCTGCTGATAGAGCCGGTTTCAGAAATTGAATAAAAAGCAGGCACCTATGAAAAAGAAGACAATCAAGAAACTCATCGCGGGCTGTCTCGGCGCTCTGGCCGCACTTGCCGTCGTCACCATCAATTCGCACAAGGTACAGACGAAAATGATAGAAAACTACAAAGAACCGGTGCTAAGCGAAGTTCCGCAGGAAAAATGGAATGCGCTCAGCCAAAAAACAATCTTCTTCGCTCACATGTCCGTCGGCAAAAATATTTTGGACGGCCTGTGCGAGGTGCTCAGCCAACAGTCAAATATCACGCTAAAAATCTCTGACAAATACACACAACAGCATTTCTGCGACGCCATGCTTGGCCACAATGCCGATCCGCTGGGAAAAATCGCCTCGTTTCAGATACAGATTCGGCAATTAGAAACACCGCCGGACATTGCCTTCATGAAATTCTGCTATGTTGATTTTTTTGCAACCACTGACGCTAAAGAAGTGTTTGACGCCTATCAGAAAATGATCACCGAGTTGCAAGCCGAGTTTCCGAATACAACCTTTATGCACTGCACGGTCCCGCTAACAGCCGGGCCGCAAAGTTCCACACGCAAGGTCAAGGAAATCATCAAATCCATTCTCGGCAAAACCGTCACGGCCGATGATAATGCTAAACGGGCTGAATTCAGTGAGCTTATCAAACAAACTTATCAACCCGACACTATTTTTGATATCGCGCAGTACGAATATACGGCAGTAAATGGCAAACACGCCTTCAAAATGAAAAAAGGGCACATAGTGCCGTTCCTGCTAAGTGAATACACCACCGATGGCGGGCATCTGAACGAATTCGGCAGCCGCCGCGTTGCCGAACAATTGCTGATCAAACTGGCAAACTGCCCGGATCAGGCGAAATAATCATGCTTGTCGGACTGCTGACCATCCATATCCATCTGCACGGCATCAGCTCGCTGAAAGCCAAACGCGGTATCGTCAAGAGCCTCATTGAGCGGCTGCGCAACCGGTTTAATGCCTCGGTCGCCGAAACCGCCGCCCACGACAGCAAACGCCTCGCCGTCGTTGGCATCTCTGTTATTTCCAATGAAGGCCGTCATCTGGACGAACAGCTCGACAAAATCATCAATTTCATCGTCAACGACGGTCGCTTCATCGTCGGCCAAATCCAACGTGAAACCTTCACCTCCGACGCCGAACCGCCCCGCCTCTAAACCGCTACCTTCCGCGTCTGCGGGTGATATTTATCCAAATTGTCATTGAAGTGTTTGAGGTACTGATCCGCAGGCATCAATTTCATCGTTGAGCTTTCCGGCCCCAAAACATCCAAATAAAACCGCTGCGTCAAGGACTTTGACAACTTTGAAAAATCTTTAAACAATACGGAAGCTGCCGCTTTAATTTTACATATCCCGGCCTCCTGCTGACGTTTGGCATGAGCAATCCGGTCTTTTTGTGACGGATGAGTATCAAACAGCCGTGTATCCGGCTCCAATACCGTATTGATAATATCGTCTTTGTGTTTTGCCAGCATTTCCTTGCCGCGGAGTCGAATCAGCCCCGGCAAATCCTCACTCATCAGTTGAAAACGGCGAGTCAGCATGGATATGATATATACATTTTCACTAGCTAATCCAGCAACTGAAAGTGTATAGGTTGAAGATTCAAAAGAAGTCGAACCGGAGACGCGAATTTCATTCAAATCCGCATCGAATTCCATCTGTCGCGACAGGAAATTGCTGATCAGATACCCCAGCATCATCAGGAAATACAATACCGTGCGTGTCAAAAAGATGAATAATTTTGTCAATAATAACATCAAGGCCAACATCCCTCCTGTACTGCCGGCGGCCTCCGAAAGTTTATCATCAAGTGAATGCCCACCATAAACCGCCTGAACAAACCAGTCATTGATACTTTCGATAATATAAGAAAAACGCATTCCGGCACCCTGTGAGAAATGCCCCATTTCATGCGCAATCACCCCGGCAATCTGCTGAACACTCATTGTCGAAATCAGCGGCAAACCAATCGTCAGCACGAGGTCGTCACCTTTGATAAAGCTCAAAAGCCCCCTGCGAAAAGAAGCACAGGCATTGGCCTCCATCATAATATCAATTCGCTTTGGAAACGGCGCGTCAACGGCCTCACAAACTTTTTCCACCAGCAAATACAGCCCCGGCTCATTTTCCCGGGTAATTGTATAAAGCGGGTCGGGACGCTTTCCAAACCGCGGAATTAACGGCTTAATCATATAAAAAATCAAGACGCACCCGGCAATCAGCGGGGCAAAATAAAGCACTGCACCAAACCGGGCGTTCATCTCTTTAAAAACAACCGTGCTGTGCGTTGCATGATAGAATAACCCAAATCCAATCACCGCGATAATCGAAACGTAAATTACCGGCAGCAGCAGCATAACGACCGAAACCACAAACAATCCCAGTTTATACAAAAAAGTGGTTTCTACCGGTTCGATCTCTTTGCTGAAAGCCTCTTCAATCTGCTTGGCCAACTCCTCGTTCATAATCCATCTCCTGCCTAATGCTCATCCCATTTCTTCGTTAATGATACTCATGCTGTCTTATATAATGACATCGGTAAAGACAGTAGAACCTCTTTAAAACCCAATTGTTGACAGGCACTTTTGATATTCTAATCCGCGTTGATTAGTGTCCATCTGTGGTTCTTTTTTCGGCGTCTTCGGTGTCCTCGGCGGTTAAATTCTACAGTTCATCCAGCAATTTCCGCAGTTCAATCCGTGTTTCCGGCATGAGATTCAACTCCGGGTGCGCCTCGATAAACGCAATATTCAGCCGGGCCAGTTTTTCGTTGATCTCATCCATGTTCAGCGTATTGTCCGGACCGAAAGCGAGATCATCAGATTCCGTAAAGTTTTTCTCACAGAACATCACACCCCAGCCGGGCGGATCGGTCTCGTCATGCCAGTACACCAGCGGCAGGCCGTGCGTCCGGCAGATAACGGGGCGAAACGGATAAATCGCACACAGTCCGTCCTTCAAAAACCCGCACCCGGCCGCCTCGTCAAACGCCGGCTTTTTCCAGCCGCACCGCTTCATCTCATCCAATATCGAATAAAACTCCACCGGCCAAACCGACAAATTTAAACAGCATCCACAGCACCCCTTTTGGCAGGCCATGTGGTCGCTGTGACCGCTTTCCAGAACAGTTGCTTTTTGGTCCACCTGGATACGTAATTGTCGATATTGCTCAATTGGATTATTCATAACTCATATTAGTATATACTCAATATTTCTTTTTACCATCTTTTTTTCCTCGCGACACCCGCTCATTCGGTTTTCAGTCATCCGCTCCAGATAGCGGCAGCAAGATCGAACTGACAGCAGATTACGGTAATACCAGTGAACATCTTTTCCATGACTATCGTATATTAGGCAATTACGATTTCTTTTCCAGAAATCAATCATGCTGTTTAAACACCAAAGGCAAAAATGCCCGTTTCTACAGTAAACACAAAACGTCGAATAAACAATCATTTTGAAAGGATGTGGACAATGCGAAAACAGTTAGCGATTGGTTTGGGAGCAGGTTTGATGGTATTGCTTATTGCCTGTCCGATTGTGTTCTCACACTGCGAAATCCCCTGCGGCATCTATGACGACCCAATGCGGTTTGACATGATCGCCGAACATATCACGACAATTGAAAAATCCATGACTCAGATTATTGCACTTGAGCAGAATAAAGAACCGAATAACAATCAACTGGTTCGCTGGATTAAGAATAAAGAAACACATGCCGATGCGTTGGCTGAGATTGTCACGCAGTATTTTATGACACAGCGTATCAAGCCCGTTGACAAAATGGACAAACAGGGCTATTCAAAATACGTCCAGCAGTTGACGAACCTGCATCAAATGCTGGTGTATTCGATGAAATGCAAGCAAACTACAAACCTTGAGAATGTTGAAAAACTCAAAGACCTCTTAAAGCAGTTCAAAGAACTGTACGACTCATAATCTTCCGGCTCAAGTATCGGCCTGCCCCGACCAGAAGCCGAATAAGATAAAATCTTGAATTGGTCATTCTTTCCAGCTTGTATATTCAAATATTTTTCTGATATATTTACAGGTATCGCTGTCTCTGTGATTTTGATGCTTTGTTAGATAATCAATCAATTCATTAATTGTTTCAGATTTATTTGAGAATCCTTTTTCTTGAATCTCTAATAGCCATCTTGCAATCTTCTGAACCTCACAGTTGGGATGCAACAGTCCCTTTTTCAAGATATCCGGCTTCAAGCAACGTGGCTCATAGTCAAGCGTAATACTTTCACCTTGTGTGTGATTTTTTAAATACTCAACAGACTCCAGATGCTTGTGATACTCTTCGACAACAAGGAAAATCAACCAGATAACATCAGATTCGGTCAACTCGCCCTTTTCTTCAAGAAGAATAAATGGCGAAAACTCGGCATCTCCATATTCTTCATAAAACTGTTCATTTTCAATATCATAAACAAAAGCAATATTGTCAAATGAGCCTATCATAAATACATTTCCATTCGAAGCCAGATACAAAGAACCTTTTCTTTTTAGACTTGATGTGTCTGGTCTGACCACCGTCATAAAACTGGAGGTTGTATTTGTCTGCCCCAAGTCTTCAAAGGATTTATCATCCCAAATATTTTTTGTTCTGATAAGTTTTGTTTTGGGATCCTGCATCAAACCATCTTCATACATGACACAATAAGTATATCCATCCGGCCCCTCAATGGCTTCACCTTTGCCCCAGCCGCCTTCCCACATCGTTTCTAACGAATATAGAAATCCCGCTCCTGCAGCCAACAAGATGCCAACGCTCAAAAGCGACCACAGAACAATACTGGCTAATCTAATCGTAGAGTTTTTCATTGTTGTACTTCCATTGTCTGTTCGACAGTTACACTTCTGTCTTCATCAACTTCCTGATGTATTTTAATTAGACCAACTATTGAAGAAATTGCCACTATCCAAATGACAACAAATCCGGTAAGGAATGATGTCAAAGCATAGATATAAGGTTTTTTCGCTGTCACTCCGGCTCTCAACAGACTAATAAAAGAAGCTAAGCCCATAATTGAAAAAAAGAGCACAATGAAAGGAAAAAAACAACCTACTTCTCCAACAAATGAATTAATTTTACCTGAAACACTGTTCCCATAACCCAATATTCTTTCGATAATGTTGGCAGCAAAACTTAAGCAAACAATTCCAACCCCAATCAAAAAGAAGATAAAACTAATTTTTGCATTCGAGATTGCCCCACTGCCTTGTTCAGACGATTCTTTTATACTCATACACAATCCATTTAATCCGCGAAATCCGCGGTTTTATTTTCATTCGTGTTTATTCGTGTCCATTCGTGGTTCAAAAATCACATCGGCGGTCGACTGTGGGTCAGGCACAGGTCCACCAACTCGTCAATCACCGCTGTTCCGGCGCACATAACGGTATCGGCCGCGCCCCAGTAGAGTTTGAGCGTGCCGTCGTCTTCGGGGACCGCCGCACAGGTAAAGACCACATTATGCACATAGCCGACCAGTTCCCACGGATCTTCCGGCGTCAGAATCCACCGATCCGAAACACCGAGTATCGTCGCCGGGTCATCCAGCTTGTGCAGGCACACACCGAGCCGGTACACGCTGCCGTCCATCGTCGGAAAAACGCCATGATAGATATTCAGCCAGCCCTTTTCGTGCTTGATCGGCGGCGCGCCGGGTCCGATCTTCATTTCGTCCCAGTGATACGTCACAGGCTTCATAATCACCTTTGAATCACCCCAGTGTACCAAATCCGGCGAATACTCGCACCAGATCGACCACGGGCTGATATCCGAGTGCGGCCGGTCCAACTTCACATACCGCCCGTTAATCTTTTCCGGAAACAGCACGGTATTGCGGTAGTCGGCCTGCGTAATAAACGCCACCCGCTCAATATTGACAAAATCCGTCGTCCGTGCCAGCCCGATCCGCACGCCGTGCTTCGAATACGCACTGTAAGTAATGTAATACGCCCCATCATCCAGCGGGTTAATCCGCGGGTCTTCCACACCAAAGGTCTCATACTCAGCAAAATCGCCCTCCTGACTCGGCGTCATAAACGGCTCCGGATCGACGGTAAAGTTAAACCCGTCCTCACTGACCGCCTTGCCGATAATCGACCGCCCCGTATCCAGATGCGAACGAAACAGCATGATGTACTGCCCGTTAAATTTCACCACGCCGGCATTATGAACCGTTTCAACCTTATACGGCACATCCGCTTTCGTCAAAATCGGATTGCCCTCATATCGAGTCACAAATTCTTTTCGCATAGTCTTTTCTCCCGCTTAATCCCCACAACCTGTTGCGGGGGTTGTTTTACGTTCCGTATCATGCCTTACCACATGAGTAATCTACTACGCACCGCCCTCGCGTGCAACGAATCCCTGCGTATTCAACCCGGTCGCCGAAGACGTCCCGGCAATCCGTGCCAGATACGCCGAACCAAGCTTTTCCACATGACCGGCAACACTGTCAAAATAGTTGAAATGAACCTGTTCTTCGTCAATCACATCTTCAAACAGTTTCATACTGATACTGTCACCACTCTCGCGGCAAACCAGCAAGAATTCATTATAAACGGCAATCGTATCGTCTTCCAGCCCGGCATCGAATGGAAAAACGGCTTCGACGTCCTGGCCCTTTGTCACCGGCCCGGCTAAATCCGTCGTCGGCTCGCCGCCGAGTTCCTTGATGCGCTCGGCAAACATCTCCGCATGACGCATTTCATCGATGCCAATCAATTTAATCTTGCCCGCCAGTTCGCCGTAATCCATATCATCCAGTCCGTAATGCTGATTCATATACTGGCTGATCGCCTGCAGCTCCATCGAACGAGCTTTGTTCAAAACCTCAATAACCTTTTGTTTGGCCTCTTTTGCTGAACTCATAATTCTCTCCCTTACACATGGTTCCAGTCAACATTTCACCCGTTAGCCCCCGCAACCTGCTATCGCTTTATTCTCTATCAGCAGGCTCCTAACGGTTAATCGATTCTGTTTTACTTCGCAACAGATATTCACTGAGCAACTCAACATTTTCACAAAACACAGCACTGGACAGATAAGGCTCATTCAGTTTAAACTTTGCCTGACCTTGAAGCTTTTTGCCTTCATAAATACTGACCCAGCGTCCCTGTTCGTCCATCGCCTTAAGAATACCCCGAACCTTGCCGGCAAGTTCATCATAATCCGGTTTTTTATCCATTGCCGAAGCATCACGCCTCAAGGCCGTATATTCAGCCTTAATTTCATCCAATTTTGAACTTATCTTCCACGCATAATGGCCCGGCAGCCCCGCATCATCATACGTCAGGAAATACGACTTTCCCTCTCGCCGCATATACAGCGGTCTGTTAGTCTTTAATTCATAAAACCGGGCCAATTGACCATCCGGCAGCAGAGACCGTTTCAGACACACCAGTGCCGGCGGTATCGGCTTTAAATACTTCGGGTCTTTCGTGATACTGTATATCCGCATCAGCGTCAAAATCACCTCCTGCGTTTCATCACTGGCAATCGCCGCCGGCTCAAATTTTCTGGCCCATATCGGAACCATCGCATAGTTATACTGTTGACACCATCCCGGCTGCGGTTCGGGCATCTGTGCTAAAAGCAAAAAGTTCCCCAGCCTTTTCAGGGCCACCAAATAGCGCCGATCTTCATAGATACGCCAGGCATCATTCAGCGTCTCCACAAGGTATCCGCACACATTATCATTCAGCGTGTACATATCCCAGTAATTCTTAATACGCCCTTCCGTTCGCCAGTCATACGCAGGATATTTCGCCTTCAATACCGGCTGACGGTCAACCGGCCCGGTCCAGACCTGCGGAAACCCACCATTGGCAAACTGAGCGGCCAGAATACTGTCCAGCGCATAGCTTGCCGCTTCGTGAATTTTTTGATTCTGAAATCCTAATGCCTTGTCAACATTCATCAGCAACTGAACGGCGGATTGACTCTGGCCGTCATCAAAGGAGGAGTTATTTTTGCCGCCGCCTTTGCCGTTGCGGTACTGAGAAACGCGTCCCTTGGGATCAAAATCAATTAAATTAGTCCATCCGCCGGACTTGAGCTGTCCGTAAACTAATGCCTCGGCGGCCTCCTGAGCCGCCTTCAGGTAGAAACTCTCCCCGGTCGCCTCAAACGCCTTCAAAAACGCCATTCCCACCGTCGGCGTCCCCGGCGGCTCTACCCAAACCTGGTCATGCGTCGCCGGCCCCTCGCCCCACCGCTGTTTCAAATCAAGACTGTAGTGATAAACATACCCTCCGAGCGAAGCAACGCGGCCGTAATAAAACTCACTCGCTTTACGCAATCCCTCCGAAGCCTCCCGTTGCAAGTGAATATCCTGTTCAGCACAAAACCCGGAACTCACAAGCAGTCCGGTTATAAGCCCAAAAACAATCCATTTCTTCATAATATAAAACACCCCGTCTTTCCTGACAGAAACTCTTTTCACAGAATCATTTCTCCCGCTTAGCCCCCGCAACCTGTTGCGGGGGTTTAGTCACGTCTCCACGTCATGCCTGAGTACATATTCAATCCTCGCATTCAAATCATTCTGTTTATAACAATATCGCTTATCATACCCCTTTGTCCAGATTTTTCCTTCGATGCCCATTTTTCGCAACACGTAAGTCGCCGCCCGTTTATAACGATGGGCCGCCGATTCAATCGTATCACCGGTTCTTCCGAGAATCAGATGAATATGGTTGTACTGAACCGTTAAAGCATAAATACGCTGATCAACCCTGCTTGCTTCTTGGCAAATTCCATTTTTAACAACAAATCGTTGATTATCTGACAAAAAGACAGGCTTTCTTTTAAGAGCATTGTAATTGGAGGTGTTCAAGCGGGGATTGGCATGCAGCGTTTTCCCATCTTTGACATATCCCCTTTCATCGCCCTGTAACCATGTGCCATACGTTGTCCATGTCAACATGTATGCAATCATCATGCTCTCACTTCTGCTTGTGTTGGAATAACCCCCCGCAACGAGTTGCGGGGGCTAAACTTTAGTACCTCACATGCGTTTTTTCCTCTTCAAGTCGAAATATCTCGGCATACACCTTTTCATACGCCGCCACCATGGTTGGAACCGAAAATTTTTCCTCAACATGCCGCCGACAGGCCATCCGGTCTATCGTCTCTATCTTTTTGACTGCTTCGACAGCTTCAGCAACATTGGTCACCAGAAAGCCCGTCTTACCGTCAGCGATCACTTCCCGGCACGAGCCGCGGTCGTAGGCGATTACCGGCACGCCCGCACCGTTGGCCTCGGCCATCACCAGACCGAACCGTTCCGGCAGTTCATTCAAATGCAGCAATGCAAACGCCTCTTTAAACAATGCATCCCGCTCGACCGGCCCAACCGGCCCAATATAGGATATCTGATCACCGTCAATGTGCGGCTTGACTTTTGCGTTAAAATACCCCTCATCCTGAATAATCCCGGCAATCACCAACCTTCTCCGCGCCTGCTTCACCGTCTCACAGGCAAGATGCACCCCCTTGTCCGGGTGAATACGGCCGAGAAACACGAGTTTATCGCCTGCTTTTTCACCTACCGTCAGATTCGACAAGTCGATGCCATTATACACCGTCGCCATGTACGGAAGCTCCGGATCACGGTCTGAATCACTAATCGACGTGTAATACGAATCATGCTTATACTTGTGATACACCCGCCGGATATTGTCGGATGAAAACCCGTGAATCGTCGTCAGCATCGGCGTATGAATCAGCCGCGAATACGTCAGCGGCAGAAAGTCATAATTATTGTGAATCAAATCGAACTGGCCCGCTCGCTCCATGACTTCGGAAATCTGTAAACACTCCACGACTTTCGCCTCCTGCGTCGGGTCTTCTTCATAGCCCCGCTCTATCACTGCGTGAAGTTTGGCTTGTGTAATCGAATCAGCCGTGGCAAACAGCGTCACATCCCAGCCTCGCTCAACCAACCCCTCAGCAATATTGCTCGCCACCGTCTCCCACGCCCCATACTGCCTCGGCGGCGTCCGCCACGCCACCGGCGACAACACCGCAATCTTCTTCGATTTCCGCAGCTGCTCTAAATCCATTGTCTGCCCTTCCATATAATTCATCAACATTGACAACCCCATCATAAATGAAGCGAATCAAAAGTAAACTCTTTTTTTGCTTGACGACATACGAGGACTCATTTACCCTGATAATGCCTTGGTGATGCTCAAATGCAGAGCATAGGCTGATGTTTCGTCAGCCGCGTCAAAATATTCCTATTGAAGAATGGGTGCAAAGGATCGCATCCTTTGGCAAGGCACAGGGCACAGCACACCGCTGTGCCCTTTTACTCAAAACAAAAAGGCGGAATCATGGAACAGTTGGGCTTAATTCTTGTTGTTGTGCTGTTGATAATCATCTTGTCAAGCGTATTCAAATCGTTGGCAAAGCCTCGTCCGCCAAAACGCCGCCTGCCCAACTTGACTCCCCCCGAAAACGGACGCACCGCAGAAGTACTGGCCAGACGCTTAGAATGCGACCTTGATATGCTCGTTGCAATCCCGATCAACTACCAGAAATTCGCCATCGAAAAACGCTCCGGCGGACATCGTTATATTCAGGCCCCTGATAAAACTCTGAAGAAAATCCAGCGAACCATTTTAAAACGCCTGCTCAATAAATTACCCGTCCATCCGGCGGCCACGGGATTTGAAAAAGGCCATTCCATCGTCTCGAATGCTTTTCCGCATGTCAGCGCCGACATTATCCTGCGAATGGATATCAAGTCTTTCTTTACCTCTACCACAGCCGACCGCCTGCGCGGCTATCTCTACGGCATCGGCTGGGACCAGGAATCGACGGATATTCTGGTTCGCCTTTGTACACACGAAGATGCATTACCACAAGGCGCCCCCACAAGCCCACATTTAAGCAATCTCATAAATTATGAATTGGACAGTCGCCTGAGCGGCTGGGCCGAAACAATCGGCGCAGTCTATACGCGGTACGCCGACGACATGACCTTTTCATTTCACAACATGAATATCGCATCGTCGATTAAAAGAACTGCTCAAAACCCTAAAACACTCGAAAGAGTCTCCTGTACCTTCCCAAGCAGCCAATGGGTTTCTTATACAAGATATTTAGTTAGAAACATCCTGGCTGAATACGGGTATAAACTGCACACAAAGAAAAAACTGAGTATCCGGCGCCGACACCAGCAGCAAAAGGTCACCGGCTTAGTCGTTAATGAACACGTTGCCCTGCCCCGCAAAACACGCCGCTGGCTAAGAGCCGTTCAGCACCGTCTTGAAAATGGCAAAACCGCCACCCTAACCCCGGACCAATTCGCCGGCTGGCAAGCCCTCCAAAATATGATCGATACCCAGCAAGAATCACTGACAAAAGAATAAATACACACCATTCTGTCGGTTGCCGCTTCAGAATACGCTTACCGTCATTCCAATCGCACTCTTGTCATTCCGAGCGCAGCCGAGGAATCTATTCAAACAGCCATCGCCGAAGGCGATTCTATTGTTTGCTTATTCAACATCCGGCTGGACAACAGAATTCCCAATCCAATCATCAGACAAAACAAAGTATCAACAGCAAACGGCAGCACAGGCAATTTCAACAATAATCCCCACACCAGCAAAATGCAGCCTTCGCCAATCAAAAATATCCAGGCCATCGGCAGTATTGACCTGTATTTAACGGGATTGACCGCCAGAAAGAAAAAGAACAGCCCAATAAAAGTATTCGCCCCAGATTGCATGCGAAGCCAGTAATTCAGCATCGGATCGGCAGGGAGTTTCCCCGCTCCCAGCCCTTCCAGTTGCTCAGCAACCGCCGGCCACGGCATCACCACACCAAATATGGAAATAAAACAGCCAAAACCACCGCAAACCAACAACAGCCGCAAAATCACCAGAGCCTTCTTTTCTTCCTTCATGCTCTTCCTGCCCTTCATGGTTATATCAAAATTCGTGTCTATCCGTGTCCATTCGTGGTTCTATTTGTTAAATCCGTGAAATCTGCGTAATCTGCGGTTCCAACTAAACCGGCTCCTGCCCAGCCCGTATATTCTGCGCAATCGCCCGCAGCCGCGGCAACGCATGATCAAAAAACATTTTATACCCTTCACAAAAATAACTCGGCACCTTATGTATCCCCGTCAGCATTGCCCGGTCCTTCGGACAACCGCCCCGGCAAATATCCAGATGCCGACACACCAGGCACTTGTGATCAATCTGTGTTTTCTTGCGGGCAAATTCACGTTTCACCTGACTGGCCGCCAACTGCTCTATCGGCACCTCCATAATATTGCCCAGTTTCGTCTCGCCTGTGACATAAAAGTCGCAACAAAAAGCATCGCCCGTATGCTCAACCACTATATAGTCATTGCATCTGCGGGCAAAGGTGCATTCCGTATGTGGCCCGCCCAGCAGGAAATTCAGCACACTGTCAAACAGCCGCACGCTCAAGTTACGAACACCATAATCCAGCCACCGGTCAAAGATTCGGCTCATAAACCGCCCATATTCCTCCGGCGTAATACTGAACGGCGCCGCAGCGTGCGGGTCGTCAACCGATTTCTCCACACACGGCACAAATTGCAGATACCCGACATCCAGTCCTGTAAAAAAGTCGAACAATTCATCCGGATGCTGCACATTGATATTGTTCAGCAGCACAAGGATATTAAACTCCGCCCCATGATCCCGGCAATTCTCAATTCCCGCCATCACCCGGTCAAATGTTCCCTTGCCCGCCCGGTCAACACGATAATGGTCGTGATAGGCCTTTGGCCCGTCCAGGCTGATACCCGTCAAAAACTTGTATTCAGCCAGAAACTTCGCCCATTCGGCGTCAATCAGAATCCCGTTGGTCTGCAATGCGTTCGTCACCACTTGGCCTGACTCACCATACTGTGACTGAAGCTCGACCAGCCGCTTATAAAAGTCCAGCCCCATCAGCGTCGGCTCGCCCCCCTGCCAGGCAAAGCTGTTCTGCTCAAACCGTAAACCCAGATAGCTCTTAACCAAGTGTTCCTGTACCGCATCACTCATTCGATGGGATTTTCCCCCGAAAAGCTCCGCTTTACAGGCATAAAAACAATACTGGCACGCAATATTACAGTCCGGCCCCGCCGGCTTAATCAACAATGTAAACGGTCTGGCCATAATCCCTCGCTGTCAAATTTCCAAAAAAGACAATTCGACGCCATTGTACCCCAACCGCCCACCGATTACAACGACAAGCCGTTTTTAGACCGGATCAACACAGAGCTTGGACAAAAACAGGTGAATAAACCCCAAAACTCACAAAAATTAAATGAATTACCCTGTTTTTACTTGAAATCTGGCGTATAATCATTAGATTATGTGACTTCTTTGGTCGGAGGTGTAGCTCAATTGGTAGAGCAACGCCCTTTTAAGGCGTAGGTTCTGAGTTCGAGTCTCAGCACCTTCATTGGGATTTTGGGTTAGAAACACGGTTTCTGGCCCAAAACTCCCGACTCTGTAAATCCTTTTCCCCCTCGAACTGTCCATCAAAATCCGCAGAAATCCGCCCATGGCGCCGATTTTGTCAATACGGGCGGCAACACAGATTTCGGCTTATCTGCTCCGCTACTCCACACCCACCAGCCAGTTGGCGGCAAACGCCGCAAGGTCCGCCATGTCCACATCTCCGTCACAATCGTGATCGGACTGGATCTGTGGAATGCACGGCTGGTACTCATAGGCACCCATGTCAATCGCACACACGACACCCACTGTTTGAACCATCGCTGGTACACCCGAATCAGGAACGGTCGGATCGTTAATGGCGCGAGGGTTTCCGATGATGTCCAAAGCATCGCCAACAGCAGACACAGAGGTGCTGTCGCCGGCATCAATACAGGGTGAGTCAGGTTGCAGTTGGAGGTTGTCATCTTCGGTCCCGACACTATCGTCCAATCCGTCTGCATCAACAAATAACGGGGCGGAATCAATATTGCCGCCGAGATCCTGTCCTAAGCCGGCCTCCCAGCTGCCGCTGCTGTAGCTGCCCTGGATATCACAATAGCTGAACATTGGCGTGCCTGAATCTGTATATATTTGACTGCCAACACCACCAACACTGTTACCCCATAGGATGCAGTTGCTCACGTTCGGAGAAGAAGAATTATACATCCCGCCGCCGTCGGTTGCGGTATTGCCGCTGAACAAACAGGAACTGACGGTTGGAGAAGAAGAAGAATTATACATCCCGCCGCCGTCGTAGTATGTGGTATTGCTGCTGAACGTGCAGGAACCGACGGTTGGAAAAGAAGAAGAATTATACATCCCGCCGCCGTCGGTTGCGGTATTGCCGATGAACGTGCAGGAATTGACGGTTGGAGAAGAAGAATTATCATTCAACATCCCGCCACCGCGACCGACGTTGCCACCGACGCCGCGTGCGATATTACCGCTGAACGTGCAGAAACTGACGGTTGGAGAAGAAGAAGAATTATACATCCCGCCGCCGCTGCCGCCGCCGAAGTAGTCTGCGGCATTGCCGCTGATCGTGCAGGAACTGATGGTGGGAGAAGAAGAAGCATTATACACCCCGCCGCCAAACCTGTTATATCCGTTTCTTATCACGAATCCAATGATAACAGTGTTGGGATCTTCGCCGGAGTTACAGGTGATGACACTGCCGGCTTGATTACCGTCGATGATCGTTGCAAGCACAACATTGGGGTCGGTTGGGTCACTGCTTTGCAGGGTGATCGCCTTGCCCCGCAGATTGATCGTTTCAACATACGTCCCCGGCATGACGATGATCACATCGCCATCAACCGCGACGTCAATTGCAGCCTGTATCGTATCATAAGGCGAAGGCCCGTCACCGTCAACATAGATCACGCCTTCACACACATCACCAACGCCATCGCTATCTGTATCGGATTGGTCAGAGTTGGGAGTATAGGGACAATTGTCATGGATGTCCGGAATATCATCGTCGTCAGCATCTTCCAGATTGTAGATCAGACCAATTTCCGTATCCGTCAGCGCCCGGTTATAGACCCTGACATCATCAATCAGGCCGTGATAATAGCGGCCTGTTCCGTCCCACGAACCGATCGCAGCGGCCCGAGTCAGATCGATCGGTACGGGCAAGGCTTCTGATTCTTTGTCCAAATCACCATTCAGATAGATCTTGGCGAAAACATTAGGATCATCGGCAGCGGAATACACCACCGCGACATGGGTCCATTCGTTTTGAGGAACGGATGTCGCAGAAGTCACGCCCACACCGTTGCCAACCGCCAATTGCACCTTACCGCCATAGATTTGAAAGTGAACCACGCCGGTTTCCCAGCCAGTTTGATCATAGATTGCGGTATACCCCAACCCAGGCAATGTATAGGGATTGATCCAGGCGCAGATAGTGATTGCATCGCATGCCGGATAGCCGCCAATGCCGGCAATGCTGACAAATTCATCGCTGCCGTTGAACTCCAATGCGCCGCCGACAACCCCCTCGGTCCAGGCAGCATCCGGATCGTCAAAGCCCTCAAGTGTCCCATCATTGGGATCGGCAGTGCCGTCTGTCGCAATGGCTCCCGATGTCTCATCCAGCGTCCAGTGGGCAGTGAGACCGTCCGTGAGATCAGCCGCCGCAAGATGAACCAACAGCAGGACGGATATAAGAAATGGTAAATGTTTCATGATACTGTCTCCTTATCAATGGGAGCTAATCTTCAATTTCAATGCAATAGAAGCCAACTCATTGTTATGTATGACAGCCCAGCAGAACATCTCCTCTCAGATGAAGTCCTTATTATATCCAATTTTGATAGAAAATCAAGACAAAATCCCGGCAACGCCCTCCAAAGCACCAAATTCAGTATTTCCCCAATAGCCCCCCGCCGCCCTCAGTTCGCCCCCAAGATCCGGTTTTCTAGGTATGATTTGGGAGAAAATCCAGGTTTTTGATCGCTTAATTATAGCCCAACAAGCTCACTCAGATTTTTGTCAACACTACTGGCAACGCAACTTTTCCCATTTTCCGCAAGTCCTTATTGATACTAAAACTTATGATTTTTCTATTATTTCCTGCCCCAAATTTCTGTTGAGCCGATTTCCATTCCCCTACTACTCTTTGAGCTTCGTCAAATATGCCATTGAAGCCTGAATGGAATGCCCACAGGTACACCCTGAGCTGGCTTCGGGAATCATAATCATCCCGCCGGCGGGGATAATATTGATCCAGCAGCCAGGTCGAGTCACCTTCGTCAACTGCACCGGGCCCTTGCCGGGATTCAGGTCGTACATATACGGATTCTGCCCTCTCCAGAACAGCCCATAATTTGAGGCACTGATACCGCCGCAGCCGTGACCGCGGCGTTTAAACTTCCAGTCAGGCTGTTTCCGCCCGGTCTTTAAATCATATGCATACGGCCAGACATAAACCGTGTCCTTAACAATTGTGGGGTGTCGGTTATATTCTCCGTGCCCGCCGTCACGCGCCAACTCACTGTTATGCGTAGCCTCCCATATCCGCCGACCGGTTTTCGACTCATACGCATCAACATGATAAGTAACATTCTTGCCGATGAGCTTAGAGCCGTTCAGAATGAGCACGCCCTTGGAAAAATTCAAAGAAACAGGTTCCTTGTAAGGTGATGTGTCGATTGCCTCTTTGTATCTGACCTGGCCGGTGCGTATATCCAAGGCAACTAAATGCTGCTTGCCTCCGTCAAACAGTGTTTTAATCGGCAGCCGTCCTAATTTATCCCTCATTGCCTTCGAGCTGGTCGTCTCAATAAAAAAGACACACCCGTCACCCACCGTCAGTGTCGGGTTGAGAATCAGCCCTTGCTTGTAGGTCCACAAGTCGCTTCCGGTTTTTCGGTTTTTGGCAAACAGAAAATCGCTCGTCACCACTTTCATATTATGATACCAAAGAGCCGCATCAGCCGCCCTGCTCGTTTCCGTATAAGACGCCCCTTTACGGCGACCGCTGCCGAACAGTAAATCATCCTGATACGCCAGATAACCCCATTCACGTGCCGCTGATGAAACCGGCTGAGGCATCGTAAGAGTCTTTTTTAGCTCGCCGGTTTTGACATCGAATCCCAAACATTGATCAGCTTTGGCAACATAGAGATAATTCTCGTCAACGGCCATACTGCCCGAATCTAAAAACACACCCAATCGCCTCGAATCCGGAATACGCAACTCCCACAGCATCGCCCCGTTATAAGCATCCACACAATAAACAATATCATCACCCGGCACAAACAGCCGACCGTCTTTATACAGAGGCGGCACATTGCGATGGTGCCGATCAATCATCTCACGCGGACCGGGTCGTCCGAACCATTGCAGCTCGATATCGCTGCTGACCAAATCATCCCGGCTGCACGCACTGTTTCCGGCATCGGCATAGGTATGGGTCCACTCGCCCTGCCCCGGCAAAGCTTCGCGTGTCGCAATGGCCCCCTTTAATGCCCCCGACTGCCATTCCTTCCAGCCGGCGATCGACTTACGCCCCCAGTCAAGCAGTCCATCCGGATTACCGCCGGTACCGATAGCAACAACACCCCCACACGGCCGCAACACCCGCCATGTTTCAGCGGCATCGGTCGTAGTCTTTCCGGTCAGTAGCGACTGATCGGATGTAATCAGGTTCGCAAAACAGCTTGGATACGGTAGCTTATCCAGTGGCCCGTGATGAATCGCGACACGTTTACCGTAAAGACCGGCTGATGCCAGACGCTTGCGAGCCTCATCGACTTTTTCTTTGTCCGGCTCAATGCCGATAATATGCAAATTCGTGTGGCTGGCCAATTCGTAAGCCAACTGCCCCTTTTCCGCCCCTAAAATCAGACAATAGCCCTTATCGAAGTCGATTGCCTTTTTCATCGCCTCGGCAGCCGCCTTCATCGCCTCGGCAGCCGCCGCATACATCGCTGAATTTTCAGTCTCCGGATACGGCGTGGCTGTGGCAGTGATGCGCTGCGGTTCGGTTGAAGCTCCTTTGCCAAAACAATGAATAATTCCTTCATCCGTACTAACCAGCAATTGTCCGCCCGCTGCGGCCAGCCCGTAGCCTTTGCCCTGAATTTTATCCTGCCAGAGCAATTCGCCAGTCCTCGCGTTGTAGGCGTAGACAGCATTCTCACCACCGACAAACAACATGTCCCCTGCGATAATCATCGCATACTTCCCCTCACAGGGGACATCCCATTTAAGGCATTTCGACAGCTTCTCATTGGCCTCTTTCAGTTGCCGATTCTGCTCTCGCGTACGCTTTTTAATCTTTTCAAGTGTGCGAATCCGGCTGTTCAATTCAACATAGGCTTTGCGGTTCAGCGCGGAAAGATGCCCCTCGCTTAAGAGGTACGTCGCCGGCCCTTTGGCAATCATCTGATACCCCGGCGCAGTCGCGATACGTTCTCTTGACTCCGGCCCCGACAGGCTCAATTGTCCCCGTTCATTCGGCCCGGCAATGAACATATCATCCTGAACAATGGCAAAACATCCCCCGCCGCCCATTGAGCCAAGATGTTTCCCGCTGATTTTGTCAAATAACGCCGGCGCCGTCCGTCCCGTGGGAACATACAGCCGGGAAGACGAAGCCAGCATATACCCCTGCGGTGAAATCTCGATTTTCTCCTTCAAAATTTCCCGACCGGTTGACACGTCCACCGCACACAAAAAAGTATCACACGTGGGAAACACTCCGCAGGTGAAATAGACTTTTCCATCCTCAACCACAATCCCGCTGCGGATGGGCCATCGGGAAATCATCCGCCCGTTACCGAAAATGCGTTTGTCCTCGGTCGGACGATACTTCCAGACCAAATTACCATCCGACGCATTAAGACAGTAAATGCATCCGTCATCCGAACCGACATAGACCTTTCCATTGACCACCGAAGGCGACAGCCGAATCGGCCCTTCCGTCACAAATGTCCATCGGGTTTTGGCGGTTTCAGCATCCAGGCAATACACGGTATCATCCACCGTTGACCCAAAATAGATGTGGCCGTCTGCAATCGCGACATGGAAAACCCGGTCATAGGTATTCGTCGGGCTAAGCGCGTGCCCAAAATTCCAGTAGTCCGTTTTCGCCGGCATCTCCGGCCAGGCCGGGTTGGGGACATCTTGACTCTGATAGGTCCAAACCTCCGACAGCGGCAGCGACAACGCCTCACTGGAAACACCGCTGCGCTGATTATCTCCACGATAAGTCTTCCAGTCACCATGAGCCGACACGGTGATGATAATCATCATCGCAATAAACAATAAACATTGATGTCTTAGAAATGTAGTCAAAGATTGCACAATAGGACTCCTGTTCTTACAAACAGTATTCATGTTATATCCGGCTCAAATGGACACCGACTCTTTAAATAGAATATCCCAAGAGTCAGAAAAACTCAAGATTTTCAATTCACGTTTGAATGTTTGCAGTTGCGGCCCCTCTGATTTAACCAATGTATACGGCGACTATCATCTCATTAAAAAAGCGTAAGCCCCTTTGTGAACAGGAACTTACGCTTTTGTCTTTTGTGGATCCGCCGGCGGCGAATGTATATTAGTGAGCCGCGGCAGCTTTTTTGACCAGGATCATTTCCATATTCTTATGGCTGATCTGGCGGTTAATCTCCATCAGTTCGTCATAGTTTTCCGGGTCAACGACCGCATCATCCAGTATAACAGTCTGGACAATTGTCATATCGCCGGCGTCATCTCTGCTCACTTCGGTCGTCAGCGTGCCGGCGCCATTCGGCAACTGCCAAACGCGGCTCTCCGGCGCCATCAGCACCTGGCCATACCCTTCCGGCAGATCAATGCGAATACGAACCTCCGCCTCGACCGGCCCGGTAATATAATACGGGGTTTCATGCTCATCGGTCCGCAATCCCAGCACTGACAGTGCATTGGGCACATCAAAATAAATCGAATCGCCGTCACACACAGCGTATTTATCCACAGTTACCGCAAACCGCTCAATCCCCGGATACGCATCAAACTCTGTCGTCAGTGGTTCGGTCAATGTCGCCGACTGTGCGATCGAAGCGACCAACTGCTGCACATAACGACCCCTTTTTTCCGGCGGCATCTCGGCAAACATCCGCTTGCGGTCACCAAAACTGCCGCCCTGAATCCGGCTGCTGACCTTAAAGGCCGCATCGCCGTCAGCGGTAATTTTAATGTCATATTCCTGATATGACCGGCTCTCCAATTCGTCAGCAATATCCAGTTCCGTAATCTTCCCGTTAGCCAGTTCCATCACCGGGCAGTCATCAAATCCCGTCACGCCCAAGTGATCGTACTGATGGCTGTCATTCAGGTAAAAATCGTCACCGCCGATTTTCACACGTACTAAAACCGTCCCAAACAGCGACGCACCCGAATATTCCAGCTGCATTTGCCGCAGCGTCTCGACTCGCGAGGTATAGCAAGCTAACACAAATTCCGGTTTCAGCTTGGCCGCTTTGCACATCGCATACAGCAAAATCGCACGGTCCGTCGAGTTGCCGTAACCATCGGCCAGCGTCGTATCAGCGGCCGTAATTGCCTCGTCTGTCATCGCCCCGGCTCCCGGGCCGACCCCGCGAATATTCCGTGCCACGAAATCACGAATGACAATCGCCTTTTCGCCGCGTCCCTTCACATCAGCGGCCAATGCTTTTGCCTTCTCAGACGCCTGTTTCTGACCGGAAACAGCCTTTGTCAACTTTTTCTTCATATCTCTGGCATAGTCGCTCCAGTCGCCGGTCGTCAGCTTCACCGACGGCACAAAACTATCTACCGGCGGCATACTGTCTTCCCGCGGAATCATTTCCAGATTTTCCGCCGAGAACACATACATCAGCGTATCAACGTCCACTTTCTTTCCCTGGGCAATGACGGTCTGGCCTTCAACATCCGCTTCCATCACACCATTATCATCCACCAGCAGTCGGTGCTCAAGCGTTTTCGGCATCTGAACCGTTACAACCTTCCGCTTTAACGGATCCTGTGATGCAAAGATCTGCGACATCGTGAAAAACGGCTTACCCGTCACTGTCCGGCGGTACTGGTACTCGATCACACTGCCGATCTCTACACCCGGTACCGACGCAACCAGCGTTTTCGACGCCGGATACCGCGGCGCTGACGCCACCCAGCCGGCGTCCATCAGATTGATTTCGTCCTTGGTGATTTCTTTCACCGTTTCACCGGTAGTCACTTTCGCCGAAAGCACCTCAACGGTTTCCCAGCCTTCGTTGTAGTTCAGCTTCAGTTCGGCATGGTCCTTCATCCCGTTATACGTCTTGACCTGCTTCTTCACCGTCACGGTTTCGGTCCAGTGACTCGCATCAGTCAGCACGTATACACGTTCGATGTTTTCAAATACCACATCAGCCACCGCATCATCGGACGGGCGTGAGAAAATCGCCATCTTTCGGTTATTATACTCCATCGTTCGCAGATGCTGCTTGAGCGTTAGATATTGTTCAGAATCAACCTCGGTAACCTTGATCAAAAATGTCCCGCTGCCGATGAGCTTGCCGTCTTTAAATTCAAACTTCCTGTCCAGCGAGATGATTTCATCGTTAATACTGTCATAGGCCGGCATCGACAGAGCCTGTCCAATCGCCGGATCAACGTCAATCTCCAATGTCTGCTGAACACCGCAGGCATAATCGGTTTTCATCGGAAAACGCCGTTTCTCAAGCCCTGCGCTCCGCAGAACAAAGTTCGCCATGCCTACGCTTCGATCCATACTGATCGTCGGCATCATAATCGTATCGCCCTGACCAACCAGCACATCTTCGGCAGAAAACGACAGGTCCACTTCCAGCGGCGCCGATGTATCCAGCATATCAGCCGGGCGAATCTGACAATCGCTCAGCGTCGCCCCGGCGACAACCGCTTTAATCACCGACTCAAAAAACTGCCGCCGCTGTTCCGGTGCACTGCGGGCAAAAAAGCCGCGATAGGCATTGTCGTTAATCCCGTCAAACCGCAGGCTGCATTGTGCTTCCAGGTCGCCTTGTGCGGTAATCTTTCCGGTTGTGTTCACCCGCATCAGGTTTTCCATCGCCGGCACAATCGGCGACGTCAGCAGGGTTTCCCCATCCGGCCGAGCCACCAAATAGCTCTTGTCACACAAATAAGCCGGAAACAGTTCCTTGGTATTCTCATCGGTCGAGTCCATCAGAATATAGCTGCCGTCCGGATTCAATACCGCTGTAATCGCATGATTAAAGTACGGCTGGGGTACTTCCATGTCCTTTTTCGGACCGTTGTTAATCAGTACCGGAAACGCCTCCAAATCCGCCAGACGCAGCATCGTCACCAGCAGTGCCGCCTTGTCCCGACAAACCCCGTGGCGATTATCAAACGTTTGGTATACATGGTGCGGCTGATACCCCGGCGCTTCGTCTTCACCTTCCGGGATAATGCCCAGATACCGGATTTCCTGAGAGACAAACTTAAAAATCGCTTCGATCTTTTCCTGTCGACTGCCGCAATCCTTGACCAGTTCGGCAACCTTGGCCTTCATATCATCGGTCGGCGTCAGATACGGCTCACACAAATCATAATACCACTTCGAAACAGCCTTCCAGTCCGGCGCCGTACTCAGCAGCAGCCGCTGGGTCACATTGTAGTACTCCGGCATCGCCGGCTCTTCAAAAATCTGCGGCACATTCTTCACATCCCAGCGATAAACCTTACGTCCGTTTTCCTGCCGCGTTGTAAACGTCACCGTCCCTTCAATCGAATCTTTAATCTCCCCCCGCTGCAGCGGCAGTTCCTTCGGCTCATGAACCTCATACACATAGTTGCGAATCGGCGAATTGCTCTCGAATACCTGGAAGCCGCACCAAATCCCCTTTGCGCGGGGTTTGTGGTTTTTGCGAACGATCACCGAGTGAATCACATCACCAATCTCCAGCCCCGGCAAACCGATCTGCAAAATCTTCTGTGCCGGGTCATAAATATTCATCGACATCTGCGAGCGATCCACCATCTCCTTGCTCTGGGCGGCCACATCCACCGGCACCTCTGTCCCGTCCGGCTTAATGATTTCCAGCGTCCGCACCTCCCACGTTGAATACGTCTCATTAAACGGCAGCGTCACCGTCTGGTTATCACGTTTGCCCTTCTCAGTCAGCACCTTCTCATACATATCCATCCACGTCACATACGTCGCGTCCGGCTGATAATAATCGACACTGCGATCACAAATCATAATCGTATCGGCGTTCGGATACTCATCAACGCCCACCGTCGCCGCCTCTTTCAGCACACTGGCCTTATCCCATTTGTACTGGTCAAACGAATCCAGGTCAATAGCCTGTCCCAAAGCCGCCCCCGCTACAGTCAACAATACCAATGACATCCATAAACGATTGAATAATTTCATGAGAGACTCCTGTTCTTTAAAATATGTTAAAGTGACCTGCAAAAATCGTCACCCCCGGTAAAGTCATGTCAAACAGCCAAACAGCATATTACTCAAACTGACCAAACCATCCGGTCTTATCTGAGCCAAAATCATCTTCCAAAAGAATCCTACCGTTATTCGGAATCCCCACCTGTCATTCCGAGCGCAGCCGAGGAATCTATTTAAACAACCTCGGCTGAAGGCCGATCCATAATTTTGGATTTTAGCATTTGATATTTGATTTTTCAAACTGGCCGATAGCCAGTTTGATTAGTGCGGGCGAGAGGAGTCGAACCTCCACACCACTAGGGTACAAGAACCTAAATCTTGCGCGTCTGCCAGTTCCGCCACGCCCGCATTTTATTATTGATTAATGATTATTGACGAGTGATGATTAGAAAAGCGAGTCGTCCTCGTCTTCATCCTCAATGTCTTCTTCGTCTTCGAGTTCGTCGTCATCATCATCTTCCGGCTCATCGTCGGAAATCTCCTCGATACGTTTTTCCGCATCCAGCAAAATCTCCCGGCAATGCTTGATCAGGGCCATGCCCTTTTCGTACTGGCCCAGGCTCTCGGCCAGCGAAACCTGGCCGGTTTCGATCTTGTCGACAATCGCCGTCAAGTCGCCAATCGCCTGCTCAAACGAGACGTTTTCAAAGTCGTTTTTCGAATTATTCTTCTTTTTCGCCATTATCGCACCCCTTCGGGGTTTATCCCGTCGCTATCGCTCAGGCTTTTGTTTCAAGTTCTCACCATCGTCATTCCGAACGTAGTGAGGAATCTATTTAAACAGCTATCCCGACGCAGTCGGGATTCCGCATTAATCATTATTCAATTTTCTCGACCCGGCTGTGAATCTTCTTGCCGCCGGCCAATTCTGTGGTCAGCGGATCGCCGACAGCCACATCGCTTTCGGCGGTCACAACACCGCCGGTGCGTTCGCTCATCGTAATGCTGTAGCCGCGATTGAGCACCGATCTCGGGTCCAGAGCGACGAGTCTATTCTCTAACGCCGCCAATTTCAACTGATTTCTGCTGACAATCTTAACAATCGCCGCCTGATTACGAGCCGAAAACCGCTCCAGGGCCATATTCTGCCGTGAAATCAGCCGGGACGGTTCGATTTTCTGCAAAGCCGCCCGCATCCGGTCCAGTTTTTCACGGAAATCCATCGTCAGCGACCGGCCCGCGTGGCTCAGTCGCGTTGCCAGTTCATCGACCCGCTGTGTCGCTGCTTCGACCGGCCCCAGCGGGCTGCGGAACACCCGGCTGGCCAAAACCGTCTGCAATTGATTGCGGCTGAGCTGAACCCGCGACCGCATATCCAGAACCAGATGCCGCTTGCGAGCGTACAATCGCAGCAA
>JANQGW010000162.1 GCA_028282905.1 Sedimentisphaerales bacterium
CGCCGCCCACCGCTACCGCGGCACCCAACCCGTCGTTTATCCCGACGGCGTCTGGCAAACCCCGCTGGGCCAAATTGAGATTGATGTCGAATTAGCAGCGGATATCGCCACTCAAGGTGCAACCGCTGACCCCGCAACCCACGCATACGAGCACAGTATTGAAGTACAGGTGCCCTTTATTCAGCATCTGCTGCCGGAGGCAAAAATTGTTCCTGTCATCGTCCCGGCCGCCGGTTTCGATTCGGAGTTCGGCACTCGCATTGGTAAATTAATTGCCGATACCGCCGACAAAAGAATCGTCTGCGTGGCCTCGACCGATTTGACCCATTACGGACCACGCTACGGATTTTGCCCGGAAGGCGTCGGCCCGGCGGCTTTGAAATGGGCACGCGATGTCAACGACGCCGAATTTATCAACCTGGCCCTGACGATGCAGGCTGACAAGATCGTCGCCGAGGCACTCGACAATGACAACGCCTGCGGCCCCGGCGCAGTGGCAACAATGGTCGCCACCGCCAAAGCGATGGGCCGGACCGGAGGCGTGTTGCTGGGCCACACCACCAGCCATGATATTATGCTCGAAAAATTCCACGAATCCAGCAATGAATCCGTCGGCTACGCCGCCATTGTCTTTTAAACTGATATTAATAATACAACTTTTTCAAGTTTATAAGCCTCTGATATTAAGAGTTTTCCAGACTTGAAAAGCATTTGACGATTCAAGATGACTTTGGTATGGTACTCATCGTGAGTATTATGAATATTGACTTGGAGCATTATTTATGATTAAGCCACGTGTATATCCTGAGATTGATGATGATCCTGCGTTTTTGGCAATTACAGATCGGATCATTGAGTCTGTGGTCGATGAGAATAAGCCAGAGGATTTTTTCCTTGTTCGGATTAACAACTGGTTCGATCGCAAGTGGTTGCAATTTTCTGGTTTAGGTATAGTGCATTTTGACAGCGGTTTGCCGAGACCGGAAGTTGCCCTTGATGAAGTTTGGAAGAAGAAACTCACATTTCCACCATTTACTCCGGCCAGAGTGTTGGGGCAGTATTACTTCTGCCTGACTACAAAGAAAAACTATGAGGAGCAATCTCCACCCTATCTAATACATAAGGCAGAGCGAAAGCACAGTGCAACTAATCTGAACCGGTATGTTAAGGACTCTTCTAGGTCAGGTGCTTTTTTGTGGTACTCTTCCAACAGTGCGAAGAATTTACAGGGTAGTATGATGGTTTATAAGGTTAGTGATGGTGAGACACAATCATGGTATGCTTCTTTTGAGAAAAAGAAAAGTTGGGGAATTAAGCAAACACAGGGAATTAGCAAGGCCATACTGAATGACAGGATTGGGATTATTTCCCGTGAGAAGGGAAGCATTTGAATATAAGAACCAAATGATACTAAAACGAATATTCATAGCCTTCTTGGGCTTCATAATTTATATCCCGATTCATATCGCAGGATGCATATTCCGCTTTATTCGTTTCGGGTGTGGGCTGGCGCTATCTTCTTATGGTCTTCCAAACTTAATCATTGAAACCATTGGGTTGTTATTTGTGGGACTGATCTGCGGAAAAACCCATGCTGCCACCGAGAAACCGTTTCTTACAGGATTAATCTATAACCCTGTAATCCCATTATTTATTTTAGTGCCAAAAAATAAAGCAATGGAACTACCTTTGGCAACATTGTTTATCCCGCTCATTGCATTCACTTTAAGTTGTGCAATTGCACTTAAGTTAAAGAAACAGGTCGAGCCAAACATTGGAGCCGACGGCTAACGCCGCCATCGTTTTTTAAGGATCTTTGATCGAATAGCCTATGCCGTTTACACCGTATCATTTTGGACCGAGTGGAGTTGTGAGCCTGCTGTGTCGCCGGTGGCTGGATGTGCCGGTATTCATCGCGGCCAACGTGCTGATTGATGTCGAGGTGATAGCCGATTCCGGGCTTCCTTGGCTGGGCTTTGGAACGACTCGACCTGACTGGTGGTTTAATGGCTTTGCTCCCGGCTGGCCTGTCCATCAAATCTGGCATTTCCATACCCTACTGATCGGCGGTATCGCCGGAGCGATATTTGGATCACTCGTCTATTACATCAGGCCGCTGCGCTGGTGCAGCGAGAAAAGCATGTCACTGATTGGCCTGCCGGGAAAATCGACACTGCAATCCATGCTGCTGGCGGGTCTGCTGGGCGCATGTTTCCATGTACTGATCGACAGCTTTTACCATTACGACGTGCAGATTTTCTGGCCGCATCCGAAAAATCCAATCTTCCAGTGGGCCGCCCGCCACACCTCCGGCGGTTACCGAACACTCCAACAGCATATCCGATTGGTCTGCAAAATCGGCTGGGCACTCATGATACTACTCTACGCACTCCTGCTAACAATCAAACACCGAAAAAACAAAACAAACAACACATAATCATCAGTGTTTTCAGTATCTTCGGTGGTTTAATCTACTTCTCAATCCAGCGCGGTACTGTCATTCCGAGCGAAGTAATGTCATCCCGGACTCCGATCCGGGACGAGGAATCTATTTAAACAGCATCGCCAAAGGCGATTCTATAATTTTGTCTTATAAACAAGCCGTTAATATAACTTTGTGTCAATACTCCGTGTAAATCCGTGAAATCCGCGGTTTCGTCCCAAAAAAAAGATGCCCAGGCTCAAACCGCCTGCGAATCCATCAGAACGATGGCTGCTCCTTCGCATACTCTTCTGCCGTGGGCATCACTACCTTAGATGCGCAAAACACAAAAGTGTGCCGAAAAAAATAATATTTTTTCACTCATCCACTTGATTCGCCATAGCCTTTGGTGACGATGGGGCATCATTCCACAATCGTCAATCCTTAGGGCCAGTTATCCGAAAGCACTCCAAAGTCCGCCAAGTCTATTACCCCGTCACCATTGCCGTCACAGGCATAGCTGAAAGTGATCGGAGTCATCACCTCACTCAGCAGCCAGCACTCCGCCAGTGCTTCCAAATCACAGAAGTCCATCCCATCACCGCAGGCAAAGTCGCCATCTCTGGCAAACTCCCAACTCAGCCGCGGATACGCCACATCATCCACACACATCCGCCAAATCTCATTGTCTCCGTTGGCACTTTCCCCCACAAAATCCCAACCAATGAAATTAGCCTGCTGTTTCATCTGCTCAGTGGTCAGTCCGGTTCCATAAATTTCAGAACTTATCCCAACCAAATCAATGTCCCAGAAACTATTTATAATGTTAGCAGTACCTGCTGAGAAACCGAGAATCCCATTGACAGATTCTGAATTGATATGACCTGTCGCCAGACAGTGTGTAATAGGAGAAGCATTTTCCTTAAAAAAAGGAAATAAAACACCTTGAACGCCAATCAAACAACCGTTCCATTCTCCCGGTTCACCTGTGACGGTACTTTGACTATAACAATTTGAAATTTTTCCTGCAGAATTTTGTCCGATTAAGCCCCCAAGCATTTTCCTTCCGCTTACCGGGCCGGTTGAAAAAGAACGAGAAATGTCGGCATGATTATTTCCAACGAGACCACCGCAAAACTCACCGGAGGTTAATTCACTGTTCACTTGCCCGCTTGTACTGCATTCAACAACTGCCCCATGAGCACGTCCAACCAGTCCGCCAAGATAAAGCCTTCCGTCCAGGTCCACAGCAGAACGGCATCGCTTCAATCTTGAATAATACAACTCTCCCACCAGTCCCCCAATAGCATTTCCCTTATAATAAGTTGAAACATTTCCCTGAACTGAGCAATTTTCCATTTCACTTGCAATGCAACGGCCGACGAGGGCACCTGTATAACCGACAGTAATCTGATCACTGGTGCAGGTATGTGTAAAATCAGTCAGATTCAGATTTAAAATATGCGACTGGCTAGCCATACCGAATAAACCACGACAAGTAGATGACTCTGATGTCATAATCGCCAGATGAGATAGAGTATGATTGTTCCCATCAAAAATACCCTGAAATCCATTTCCTTGATACAAAAAAGTACTAAGAGATGCCGGAGCAACCACCGCTTTTGAGAATGCACTTTGTCCCGCAATCGAAGGGGCCATATCAATATCATTGATAAGCAAAAAACATTTATCGTAATCCTCCGGCGTTTGTCCCAGTAGAACTAAATCTGCATAAGTGCCAATTCGACAGGGGTTTTCAGGAGTTCCTTCTCCGCCGCCGCTGTAAGGACTGGTCTGTCCATTTGATATCCATAAATCTACTTCTTTACCATATTGAACTATCTGGTTTGGCGAAACCAATTGAGAGGTTACAGTGCCATAAGCAATGGTATCACTGTAATGATACCGTATGCGGCCTGCCGTAGTCCCTGCAGCATGAAGTAGAGATATTGCATCTGTTAATTGCTGGCTTTCAACAGCAGGAACAGTCGCATCCGGAAGCCAATTCAAACGAGGATAGTCCCTTTGCTGGATTAACCAGATATCCTGTGACCCGTTTGCCACTTCATCAACAAAGTCCCAACCGGTTGTCAGGTACGTCTGAGCTGACTGCATTTGCTCAGTCGTCGATGTCCCCGAAACGTTGGTTTTTCCTATATCAGAAAAACTGTCCGGATGTCCATGGTCAGCCGACCCAACAAAACCTCCAATATTATAACCGCGACTGCTATCAATTTGTTCATGAATCTGTCGAACAGTGCAATAACATTTCTCGATCTTATCGCCATAATCAGAACCTGCAAATCCCCCGATATTATCCATGTTTTCATTATTTGTATGGATAAGGCCTTGTGCATAACAATTGGATATCACACCACCTAAAGATTGGCCACCCACAAATCCCCCAAGGGTATGGGGTTGACATAATACATCACACTTAATTGCAGACCAGCTCCCACAGCGGTCAATAATACCATTGCTGCAATTTCGACCGGCAAAACCACCAATCCACCCCTGCCGGTAAGACCCGCCTAAATTAATCTGATTAATTGTGTAGCAGCAGGTAATTGAACCACCTTCATTGCTTCCGACAAGGCCGCCGCATAGATTTTCCGGTAGTACTGTATCACACGTAATAACTCCTGTTGCCAAACAGGAATAAATGCTGCCCAGGTTTATTCCCGCAAGTAGTCCAACAAATCGCTCTCCGTGAATATTTGCATTGTCTATTTTCAGATTTTTGACCAGGCCGCTGCTGCCAACAATCCCAAACAATCCAATCCCTTCATTAGTATTTTCACCAATCGTTAAATTTTCAATGGTATAATGTTGACCATCAAAAACACCAAGAAAACCGAGAATACTTTCATTGGATGCAATCAATGAATTCACAAATCGATGCGATGGATTATTGTCCGGGGCAAAAACGATATCATTCATTAAGATAAAATGCTTATCCAGCAAATCCGTGTTGGAACCGATGGCCATCAGGTGATTGGGTTCGCTGATTTGATACGGATTATTCGGCGTACCGTCACCGGGGTTGATGTTCCAGTCGTAAGCGTTTGCAGATGCACCGATAGCGGCGATCATCGTGAGATAGAAAAACACACTCCTCATTCTAACTTCTCCCTCGAAAAAGGTTTTCTCGTTCTGTTTTGGGGTGGGTGCCCCTTCTTGTCCGGCTATTATATCATTTTTGTCCGAAATTTCAAGATTTCTTCTTATCACTGCTCATTTATTACGTCCAATCAGTGAAAAACAGCGTAAATCTGTGTCGAAAGTGACGCTCCCCTTGCCTGCAACGGTCGAAACTGGTATAATTTTTCCTTTTGAATCGAGACAACACTGTTTTCGGGACTTTGGATCATGGAAATTGCAGAACAGGTAACAATGCTCAAACGCGGTACCGTTGAGGTGTTTCGCGAGGATGAATTGGCCCAGCGGCTGACCGAAGCCGCCAAAGAAGGCCGCCAGCTCCGTGCCAAGCTTGGCATGGACCCGACCGCGCCGGATATTCACCTGGGCCACACGGTGGTCTTGCGCAAATTACGTCAATTTCAGGACTTAGGCCACAAGGCCGTGCTGATTATCGGCGACTATACCGCCCGCATCGGCGACCCAACCGGCCAGAATACCACCCGCCCAATGCTGACTGAAGAAGAAATCAAGCAAAACGCCCAGACCTATTTTGACCAGGCCGGCAAGATTCTCGACATGTCGCCGGAAAAGGTCGAGGTTCGCTACAACAGTGAATGGCTGGCCGATATGAAACTGGCCGACGTTATCAAGCTGACTGCTTCAATGACAGTCGCTCGAATGCTGGAACGGGATACATTTGAGCTGCGCTACAAAAAAGGGGACCCGATCGGCATCCACGAGTTTCTGTACCCCCTGATGCAGGGCCACGACTCGGTCGCCATCAAGAGCGACGTCGAGCTGGGCGGCACTGACCAGACGTATAACAATCTTGTCGGACGGGATTTACAGCGATTAGACGGCCAAAAGCCGCAAATCGTCATTACCATGCCGATTCTCGTGGGCCTTGACGGCGTCCAGAAGATGTCCAAGTCCAAAAAGAACTATATTGGCGTCACTGACGCCCCGTCGGATATGTTCGGAAAGACCATGAGCATTCCCGATGAACTGATGGAAAACTACTTTACCCTGCTGACGGATGTGCCGGCCGAGGAGATCAAAGTTCTGTGCGACGCGTCGAAAACGCACCCGAAAGAGGCAAAAGTCAAGCTGGGTAAGATGATTGTCGAGCAATTCTATGACGCCGAAGCCGCAGATGCCGCCGCGGCTGAGTTTGAAAAGGTCTTTGCCCAGAACCAACTGCCCGATGATATGCCGGAAGTGGCGATTGCCGCTGAAGAAATCATGGTCAGTAAGCTGCTGGTTGAGTGCAAGCTGGTTGCCAGCGGCGGAGAAGCCAAACGAATGGTCAAACAGGGTGGCGTCAAGATCAACGACGAAAAAGTTACCAATCCCGCGGATACGGTCACACCCGCCGACGGCATGATCGTCCAGGTCGGTAAACGAAAATTCGCAAAGATAACTCTAAAATGAACAATAGAATTAACCACAAAGAACACGAAAATTACGAAGAAGTAACTTTATATTTATAACTTCGTGTCCTTCGTGATCTTCGTGGTAAGAACGGAGAATAGAAATGAAGCTGCCCGAACTCAAAGAGGCTGATAAATACGTTGGACTGTACGTGGTTGATTTTGGCGACCACAGCAGCACCGGTTTTACCGCGTCAGAAGTGGCCGAACTGCTCGAAAGCGAGCAATTTGCCGATGCGCAGGTTTACCGTATCCACCGCGCCAATCCGGATGGCAGTCTGGAACTGCAGGGTGTTGCGCGTGAAACATTCCGTCTTGAGGCGGGCATGTTCTTTTACGCTGCTGATGAGTCAACCGCGCGCGATGATTACGCCCGACTGCTGTCCTGGGGCGAACAAACGCTGCCGCCGGCCCGCTGCAAAGTGCATCTGGCCGCTGCCGGTGACCGTCATGTCACCGCACTGATTTATCCGGCTGAATACGACCACGCTTTCAGCCAATGGCTGCTGGACGCCGATTATCACACTGCCGGCGAAGTCGCGGGCGGAACGGGTGCGGTTCAGTCTTATTATGACGCTAACGAAAATGTCCTCGAAAGCCAACAGCTTTGGCCCGCTGATTCAGCAAATGCTCTGGAAGGCGATGCCCTGCTGGAAGCAACCAATAACGCCGTGGTACGATGAATCAAGACAGGATACCATCAAAACAACGCCGGTTAGGCTGGCTGGCCGGCTTTTTCCTCGGGCGATCTAAAACGTCCAAATCCACTCCGCAACAATTGTATCAACAGGATTTTAAATCCAACACCCGCAAAGTAGGCGTCCGATTCAATGACCGTTTGCGCAACGCATTCCGCAATACCTGGATTCGTTTGAAATAAAAGCAGGGTGCAAAATATACTGCGGCCATATCCGACGACACGGCCGCAGTAAAAGTCTGTTTAAGACTTGAAAGAGTTGTTCAATTATTATTTGATCGTTGTTGACCGCCTTCGGTCAGATATTCCAGCATCACCCGCTTATCTTCTGACGATAACTTCTTGCCGTACTTATCAACATAATATTTCCATTCAGATGATGAATGCGCCTGCGGCTCAATGAGCCGGTGACAGGAACTGCACTTGGCCGAATACAGCGATTGCCCCGGAGACATCGTACTGTATCCGGGCGAAGTGCTGCAGCCGCTAAGCATCAGCTGCGACTGCAGCACCGCAAAACATCCGGCAAAGAAAAAAACAGCAATAATAACTTGTTTAAGCAATTTCATAAGTCGTCCGGTTAAAACGGAATCCCGATAATCAAGCGGAACTTCAGGTCATCGGAGCGGTCGTTGAGTCCGCGCAGCGCACCGAGATTAACCCAATACTTTTCAGAGGCCCAGGAAGCAGTCGGTCCTATGTAATACTTGTCATCCGTATAATTTCCGGTTGATTCCAAACCCAGTTTGAAGCGAGGCGAAAATTCATAACTCAAACCCGCGGCGTAGGCATGTTCGAAGTCATCGCCGTCGCTGACTTCCTTTTCATAGATCTGGTTATACGCTACGTTCCACTTCCCGATATCTTTGGCCAGAATCAGCTTGGCCTCAATCTTGTCGGAGTAGTCACCGTCGCCGAGAATGTACTCCGCATACAGCAAAATATCCACCGGGTACTGATTTTTCTCACCAATACGATACCGCGTGCGGAATTTGGAGCCGGTATAATTAAAATCATCATCCGTACTGGTTTCAGTGTGTCGCCATGTCTGATAGATGGCAATGTCCCAGCGATCTGACAGGCCATACTCATATTCCACGGCATGATCCCATGTGTTTTTATCACCGTGTTTGTGCATGTCCGGCACTTTATGTGTCAGATAATACTCCACCTCCGAAGCCCCTTCAGGCATTGTTAAATACTCATAGGTCCATACAAAACTGCGGCGGTCGGCCTGAGCGACGGTTCCCAATAAGCCTGCTGCAATCAGCAATACAAAAAGCCTTGCTTTAGCGTGTTTCATAATCCATTGATCCTTTCATTCATTGAATGTAACATTCTCGATAATGATAACCGTTATCATTATTTAGTCATACTATATTGTTATTGTTGCTCGAAATTACATGGGATTCCTGAAACCAGTTATGTTTATCCGGCAGCAGCAGACCAATCCCCGGACTGCTTTTTTTGACAGTCAGGGCACTTTCCGAATATCTGAAGTTTGTGGTGCCGCTCTAAAAAACCGTGTTTTTGAACAATTTCCGACTGTAGACGCTCAATTTCCGGGCTGACAATTTCAATGAACTGCCCGCAATCTGTGCAAACCAGGTGATCATGGTGCTCATGGCCATAGGTGATTTCATACCGCATTGAGCCGTCAGAAATGTCGATTTGGCTGCAAATGCCGGCTTCAACAAGTAAATGTAATGTTCGGGAAACCGTCGCATAGCCGATTTCCGGATTCTTGGCCCGTACAAGTGAAAACAACTCTTCTGTGGTCAAGTGCTGAGCAGAATCAATAAAAGTAGAGACAATCTCCTCGCGCTGGTTGGTCCAGCGAAGATGTTGGCTCTGAATATATTCGGTTAATTTTTGTTTAATGTCCATTTTCAGAAAATGAAAACCAATATCAATAGCGAGGCGGATACTACCAGACTTAATGGTATGCTGCAAGAAAAAATTAGAAAGTTTAACAAATGTGAGATTGTGAGTTTTAAAATAGAAAAAAAAGTGAACCGTTTCATAAAAAATAAGTAGTATGTTAGGTAAAAGTACTGAAAGAACAAATAGCTCCTTTGGCTCTCTTGGAAATCGCATAACTCCTTTTAATACAATAGGATAAAAGTTTTTTAGATTTCGGTATAAATACCTACTTTTTTCTTTTATTCCGTTTTTGGGTCAGCAAAATTCGTAGTCCGATAAAAAGTTTGTAGAAATTATTGGACAAATCGTTTAAAATTTGTTAAAGATTGCAAAACGGCTTAGCCGATTTTGAAATTATGCAAGAGTTTTCTCCCCTCCGGAAAACATCAGGAAACAAAAGTTCCCTGATGTTTTCTTTTTGCGCTTTATCCGTTATAATACCCCCCAAGATACTTTGAAAATACCGAATCTTAACGAAAGAGACAATCTATGGCAGAATTATCTGTAAATGGTGAAAAAGTAGAAGCCTCGCTCATCGAGGCTGAAATCAATCGTTTGCGTCCAAGCTATCAGCAGGTGTTTAAAGACCAAACTCCCGAACAGCAGGAACAGCAACTGGGTGAGTGGGCCAAAGAAAATGTCATCGAAAGTATACTCTTTCGCCAGGAGGCGGCCAAAGCGTTCCCTAATATTACGGATGACGAGATTCAGGCAGCCTTGAACGGACTGCTCGAAAACGAAAATGAGATGGGGCCGATTCACCAGCAGATGGAAGCCAGTGAAGAAGATCAACAAAATCTGCGTGACAGTATCGCCGCCCAGCTTCGACAGGAAAAACTGTCGCGTCAAGTGACAGATGAAGTACCCACCCCGACAGACAAGGCTGTTCAAAAGTATTATGAGGACAACCTGTCCGAGCGTTTTACCGTCCCGGAAATGATTCGCGCCGCTCACATTGTCAAGCACCCCGGCCCGGAAACAAGCCCCGAAGAACTCCGGGCAGAGATGCAAACGATTCTTGACCAACTCAACAACGGTACGCCCTTTGAAGAGTTGGCGCGTGAACATTCCGATTGCCCCGACCAGGGCGGCGATCTGGGATTCTTTCCTCGCGGCCAGATGGTACCGGCATTCGAAGAAGTGGTATTTAATTTGAAACCGGGAACTCGCAGTGACATTTTCGAAACGGAGTTCGGCCTGCATATTGCCAAGGTCTATGAAACACGCCCTGCCATGCCCTGTCCGCTGGAGCAGGTGCGAGAGGTGATCATCCGCGAACTGAGCCAGCAGGCTAAGGAAAAGGCCATCGAAAAATTCCTCGATGCACAAAAAGAAAAGGCCGTCATCGAACAACGATAAAGGCCTTATCCTGTTGAGCACATTTCTGTCAGCGATAAAAATCGTCCAACGGAGAAAATGCGCCCTTACACCATTGCCGTGGCGGGCAGCCGGTTTGCAGCAGTATGCGTTCACCTGCCGCATGTAAATTACAAAGTGTTCAGGCAGTCGCAATCGTTTAAAAGGTTTTGGCTAAATCCTTATAACCTGTCTGTTTCTTTTGTCACGATTGGCTTGTCCATCCGTTGACAACGACTGCCTGAAGCAAACATCCCTGTCTGCGAGGTTTCCCTCTACTTCACTTCCTGTCCGTTTTATGCCGACAGCGGCATCTATTTACTTTTTATCCAACCGTAGCCAGTTGCCGATGAGCGTCCAGCAGCGACTCCATATCAGCAACCACCAGTTGATGAATCAGGCTTTTTCGCACTCGCAGCATACCCATGTTCAGGATTTTCTCTTCGACGGCCGAGGCAATCGCCCTCGCCAGCAATCGATCCACATTATGGATATTCATTAAATCGTGTGCAATGCGGGTTTTATCCCAGTGCGTCGCAAACTCCGACGCCGAACACAGCCCTGTATCAGCAATCACTTCAATGCGCTTACGCTGCAGTTTACGTGACAATCGGTAATCGCTCAAGGCCTCAGCGGCATCCGGATAACCTGTAGAGGCCAGGACATCGCTGACCATCTGATGAACCTTTTCCGTGTTTAACGTACCCTGTGAAACTTTGCGATAAAGATAAAACGTCACGGCCTCGGCCATTTGCTCGGCCGCATACAAATTATCCGCACCAACCAGGGCGAGGGCGTGATGAAATGTCCCCAGCACCTTTGTATGCAGGTACGGCTCGATACTGCCGTCAGATTTGACAATTCGAATTTGCATCATTCGATCCTTTCCGCCTCATCGCCGGAAAATAGTTTTTACCCATCCAAAAGCCAACCGGTCATACCGGAAACACTCGGTTCAGCTTCTCAGGCACCTCACTCGGCAAACAACTGGGGCTGATCGCCCGGCTCAGCTTGCGAGATTGCCTGACTGACTTCATCCAGCAGATCGTCGGCGTCGGTAAAATCACGATAGACACTGGCAAAACGAATATAGGCCACCTTATCAACTTTGCGCAAACAGCGCATGGCCTGCTCGCCGATAAACAACGAGGACACCTCCTTGTCATACTGGCGAAAGATTTCTTCCTCAATTTTGTCGGCAATTTCCTGGATACATTCGGCGCTGACCGGCCGCTTGTAGCAGGATTTCTGAAGACCGGCGATGACTTTTTCACGGTCGTAGGGAATGCGGGTGCCGTCTTTTTTGATGACGTTCAGCTTAAAAGATTCGCCGATTTTTTCGTAGGTGGTAAAGCGTCGCTGACACTCAAGACATTCACGACGACGGCGAATAACCCGTCCGCCTTCGCTCGAACGCGAATCGATGACTTTGTCGTTATCCTCTTTACAGAATGGACACCGCATGAGTTCCGTCCCGGCTTCTAATGGTTGCAATGCTCGCTTGGTTACTATATATCAAATTTGCTCTATATTAGCACCCATATATAGTGTGTCAATAGGAAAAACCAGAAATTGCCATTCTCAGCAAAAAGGTTTTGGATAAACAACAACAGATTTGTCCGAGAATAGCGTGATATACGAGAATTGTAACTCACAAAACAATAGGGAAAAATATGGATGCCGGCTAAAACCTGCTGCTGTTTTTTGACGCCCAAAGATCGCGATTGAAAAACTTTTTTTATTTTCGTGAAACATTTAGGGGGGCCTTTGCGTCTATAGGGGTGAAGGAAGCAAATGTAAATGTGAGTAATTGTCAATAAAAAGGGAAGAGCAATGATTGAATTTAATTGTGAAAAATGTGAGTGTTTTTATAAAGTGAATGATGACTATTCCGGCAAATCCGTTCGCTGCAAAAAGTGCGGACATGTCATGACAGTACCGATGCCCGCGGCACTGCCGTTCGGCTATATCGGGGATATTGTGTACGAAGATGACGGAATGACACCGAACTTTGATGAGCTGTTTATGGCATTGTCCAGAGAGGAACGGGAGGCGCCCACGCTGGAAACCTGCTAACACAACACAAAAACAATCCGCACCCGCCGGCGTTTTGGCGGGAAATGAAAAAAAGGCTTCGCCCTGATCGGCGAAGCTTTTTTTATCCTGTTTGAAAAGTACTCCATTGCTGCTTGAGAAGTCAACACGACAAAAATTGTTTGAAATTTATCTTTGGTTTATTGCTTGACAGCGACAGGTTTGGCATTAGAATACTCCCAAATCCGTTGGATGGTTGAGAGAGAGACTCGTTGACAGCAGACGGGAGCCGAAGGTGAAACCGGCAATGAGCCGGGAAACTCTCAGGCAAAAGGATCTCAACCGGACGGGACTCTGGAGAATCCGCAGCAATGCGGTACCGAAGGTTCAATATCTCAGGTTAAGGGACAGAGTTATCTTACTGCAATTAGCTTAGTAATTAAGATAACTTTTTTAATCTGAGGAACCGAAAAATGAACATTGTAGTATTAGATGGATTTACCCTCAATCCCGGCGACAATCCCTGGCAGGAAGTTGAGAAACTTGGAACGGTTACTGTTTACGACCGCACACCGGCTGACAAAATTATCGAGCGAGCATTGCCTGCGGATGTCATATTAACCAACAAGACACCCCTGACCGCTGAAACGCTTGCCCAGCTTCCCAACCTGAAATTTATTTCCGTGCTTGCCACCGGGTATAACGTGGTTGATGTTCAGACTGCACGCGAGAAAAACATCTCTGTTTCCAATGTTCCCATTTACGGAACCGACTCTGTGGCCCAGTTTACTTTTGCGCTGCTGCTTGAACTGTGTCATCATATTGCACTGCATGACGGCCTTGTTAAGGATGGTACATGGACGGCGAATCCGGATTTTTGTTTCTGGAAAACGCCGCTGGTGGAACTGGCCGGCAAGAAAATGGGACTCGTCGGCTTTGGCCGTATTGGACGGCGCGTGGGTCAGTTGGCGAACGCGTTTGGCATGGAAGTCCTTGTCTATGACATGTTCCAAGGCGACACTCCGGACTATCCGGTTCAGTGGGTACAGATCGACGAGTTGTTCAGCCAGGCCGATGTGGTTTCCCTGCACTGCCCGCAAACGGCGGATAACGCCGGATTTGTTAATGCCGCACTGCTGAGCACGATGAAGCCTTCGGCATTCTTCATTAACACCGCCCGCGGCACACTGATCAACGAGCAGGACTTGGCCAATGCTCTGAATCAGGAGACGCTGGCGGGTGCGGCGATGGATGTTGTTTCGGCCGAACCGATTGCCGCCGACAATCCCCTGTTGAAGGCTAAAAACTGTCTGGTCACGCCGCATATCGCCTGGGCGAGTCTGGAAGCCCGGACGCGGCTGATGCAGACCACCGCTGAAAATGTCGCGGCATTTATCAACGACAGTCCCGTTAACGTCGTCAATTAAGCAAGTTTAACCTGACCATTATAGGAGACAGAGAGTATGCAGTTAGCAGAACGTCTATCACAATTAGGGACCGAAACCGCATTCGCGGTATCGGCTGAAGCGGCTCAGCATGTAGCCAAGGGCAACAAGGTTTATCCGTTCCATCTGGGCGATATGAATATCAAGACCCCGCAGAATATCATTGACGCAACCTACCAGGCCATGCAGGACGGCAAGACCGGCTACTGCCCGAACTATGGGATCCCCGCACTGCGCGAGGCACTGGCAGCCGACATCAACAAAAGTCACGGTACGCAGTATGCTATGGAAAACGTCGCCATTCAACCCGGCGGAAAACCCTCGATCGGCAAGTTCGTGCTGGCACTGATGAATCCCGGCGACGAAGCCCTGTATCCGAATCCGGGCTACCCGATCTATGAATCGCAGATCCAGTTTCACGGCGGCGTTGCAGTGCCGTACAGCTATCACGAAGGCGCCGATAATTTTGAGCTGGATATCGACGAACTCGAAAAGAAGATTACGCCGAAAACAAAATTGCTGATTTTGAATGACCTGCAGAACCCGATGGGCGCCGAATCCGGCCCCGAACAGTTGCAGGCGATTGCCGAATTAGTCAAAAAGCACGATCTGTTCGTGCTGTGTGATGAGGCTTATTTTGAGATTCGTTATGAAGGCAAGTCGATTTCACTGGCTTCTTTTGAAGGCATGGAAGATCGCTGCATGATTCTTTATACTTTCTCGAAAAAGTATGCCATGACCGGCTGGCGGCTGGGCGCATCCATCGGCCCGAAAGAAGTGGTTGATGTCATCGCCAAGCTGAATGTGAACGACGAGTCCTGCTCGAACCATTTTATCCAGTACGGTGCGATTGAAGCCTTGACGGGTGACCAGTCGGGGCACGAGGAAATCCTCGCGATTCTGAAAGAACGCCGCGACAAAGCCGTTGAGATCCTGAACTCCATTCCGGGCGTCAAGTGCTACAGCCCCAACGCGACGTTTTATCTGTTCCCGAATGTCACCGGCCTGATGAAAAGCAAGGGACTAACCGATTATGAAGCGTTCCGCAAGGCGGCTCTGGAAGAAACGGGTGTGTCATTCTGTACACGCCGGCATTTCGGCAGCCCGATGGAAGGCGAAACCGAATACTATATCCGGTTTGCCTATTCCGGCATCGATACCGATCAGATCGAAGAAGGCCTGACTAAGTTCAAAGAGTGGGCCGAAAAATAGAGATGTTGCTTGACTGACCACAAGCAGGATTTAAAATGCCCGTTTCAGCAAAACCTTGCCGCACGGCAATCAGAAGCGGCGGTTTTGCTGGCGGGTATTCTTTTGGAAGCAGGTTCACATGAAAATTGTCGTCGCACTGGATTCGTTTAAGAATAGTATGACCGCCGAGCAGGCTTGCACACTGGCCGCCTGGGAGATTCGCCGCCAGCTTCCGCAGGCACGCGTTTTGGAACGGCCCATGGCCGACGGCGGTGAAGGCACAGCGCGGGCGATGATGAATGCGTTGGGCGGTGAGTGGATCGAACGAACCGTCATGGGGCCGCTGCCCGAGATGGAAGTCAATGCCGGCTTCGCGTGGTTTGAAGAAAGCCGAACAGCACTGGTGGAAATGGCCGCGGCCAGCGGTCTGGAACTGCTGGAGCCGCAGCAGCGAAATCCGCTGAAGACAACAACGTATGGAACGGGACAACTGATCGCTGCCAGCTTGGACTATCAGCCGCAGAAAATTTTACTGGCAGTCGGCGGCAGCGCCACAGTTGATGGTGGCGTCGGGGCAGCGAAGGCATTAGGCTGGAAATTCACAGGCCAAAACGGTAAACCAATTCCGCTTGGCGGTGGAGGGCTAAGCGAACTTGCCGCCATAGACGCAACTGAGCAATTGTCACTGCCGCCGGTTCAGGTACTGTGCGATGTCAACAACCCGCTGTGCGGCAAGCTTGGCGCAGCCCACATTTACGGCCCACAAAAGGGCGCGACACCGGAGATGGTGGACCGCCTTGAAAATGGCCTGAATCGTTTAGGCCGCATGGTCGGCCAGCAGTTTAGTAAAGATATCCTGGCACTGCCCGGCGCGGGCGCGGCAGGAGGATTGTCGGCCGGGGCGGTGGCGTTTATGGACGCCACACTGGTTTCCGGGATTGACACAGTGATCGCGCAGTATAAATTGCATGAGGAACTAGCCGATGCCGACTGGATCATCACCGGCGAAGGCTGTTTCGACCACCAGTCATTACACGGCAAAGTCGTCTCAGGAATCGTCAAAGCCGCCGACAACACCCCCGCAAAAGTAGCCGTCCTCGCCGGTCAGGTGAAAGTGCCGCCGAAAGAGTATCAAAAAATGGGCGTCGCAACGGCAACAGCCTGCAAACAAGAAAACATGAACCTCGAAGAAGCCATTCAAAACGCCGAACCCCTCCTCCAAAAAAGCACCCGGGAATTAATCGCCAATCTGTCGGCTTAAAAGGCACTCAACCGAGAGAGATTTTTACACTCCCCCCATAATGAAACAATTGGCTTGATATTGATGCTTAGGCGCATTATGCTTTAGCCAAATGATTCTGCGATTTGGGAAGGATAAATGAAACGTATTGGAATAACCTTACTTATTATTACAATATTAATTGGAGCGGGCAGCATGTCTTTTAAAAGTCTTAAGAGTCGTTTCTTGGGTACCCCAGAAGAGAAATTTTGGTATTGGTTTCAGGCTAATGAAGAAATGATATATTATTTTGAAAAAGATCAAGAGAATGCTTTAGAGAAAATTCACCAAGCTATTAAGAAAGTGCATCCTGATTTGGTATTTGAAATCAGCGGAGTTCATGACGCAGGAAAGCGGGAATTTGTCATTAGTGCAGGCGGGTTATCTGAAGTCATTTCTGCTGTTGAGTCATTACATGCTAAAGCACCGCAATTAGACAGATGGATTTTTATTAAATATCGACAAAGGCGAATAGATAATCCAGCTAAAGGTATAAAGTTTGAAGGTCGGCTGGTGAGCGGAGAAGGAGTCAAATACAGCTTGATAAAAGATGAAGATCCGCAGAGAATTGGAGTTCTCCTTTTTTTTCCGAATTATTCGGAGAACGATAGTCAGCTATTTGCTAATGTTGGTTTCCTGTTACTTGATCATATGTTGGGGGAATATAATGTAATGACACGTGTCGGGTATATTGATTTTCTTAGTACGGAATCCGAACACTGTGAAAGCTCAATGCCTCTTGCTGAATTACCTTCACAGTTTGATCATTATTTCAGTAACTTGAATTAACGCATATCGCTATGAGATTTTTTCGATGAGGGTGTCGAGGATGTCTTTGGCCGGGGCGATGCGCCAGCCGTCGGGGGTTCGCCATTTCATTTCTTTGTTGGCAGCCAAGGCGTCTTCGATCTTGCGGCAGGCCAGAATAACCGTAGCGTGGTTTTTGCCGCCCATGGACTTGCCGATCTCCGGATAGCTCATCTTGGTAAATCGCCGCGTCAAATACATCGCAAACGAACGGGCCAGGCTGATGGTGCGATCTTTTTTCGCCGAATGAATGTCCGTTACACTCACTCCGAAGAATGTTGCGGCACTCGATGTGATGTCCGAACTATGCACGACCGGGTCCGTCCGGGCAATATGTTCGGCCAGTACCTGCTGGGCAACCGCCAATGTCACATCACTGCCGGCCAGTGAAGCAAAGGCCGCCAGCTTGACCAGTGCGCCTTCCAGCTCGCGCACATTGGCGCTGATGCTGCCGGCGACATACTCGATCACCTCCTGTGTGAGATTCAGCTTCATGCTTTCCGCCCGCCGGGCGCAGATACGAGTCCGCATTTCAAAATCCGGCGCATCCATTCGCACCACCATGCCTGACACAAAGCGGTTCACCAGTTTCTCGCAGAGCTGTGCAATTTCCTTGGGGTGCGCATCGGAGGCGAGAACCACTTGTTTACCCGCTAAATCGATACTATTGAAGGTATGCAGAAATTCTTCCTGCATCGCTTTTTTATTGGCTAAAAAATGAATGTCGTCAATCACCAGCAAGTCCATATTGCGGAAGCGGTTGCGAAAGGCTTCCAGCTTGCGGGTCTTCAGTGCGACGACATATTGATTGGCAAAATCTTCAGCCGACAAATAGGTCCATCGGCATCCCGGCTGGTGCGTTTGCATGGCATTACAGATGCCCTGCTGCAAATGGGTCTTGCCGACACCGTAGCCGCCGTGGATAAACAGCGGATTAAACGGGCTTTGCGGCTGACTGATGACCGATTGAGCTGCATTATAGGCTAATTGGTTTTTACTGCCGACGACAAACGTGTCCAGCGTCAGTTTAAGCGGCTGGCCCAGTCCCTGTTTGGGCTTGGACGGCGTACGTCGCAGTGAATTTAACGCACGCTGCGTGTTTTGCGGAGCCGCAGGCGCCTTAGAAGCGGGTTTGACTAATGAACTGTCAATTTGAAAACGCAATTCACGCGATTGCCCAAAGACTTCATTGACGGATTCGGTAATCGCCGGACGGTAATGCCCTTCGATCCAGTTGCTGATAAACGGGTTGGCGGCAACAACTTCAAAGTGATCTTCATTCATGGTCAGGCGTGTCGCGCCTTTGAACCAGACCTGGTACTGACTGTTGCCTATTTTTTCTGCGATACGCTGACGTACCGCTTTAATTTCATCCGTGAATACCGCCTGCATCTTGCTCTCCCGTTCGATAGAAGGTGCTGTCAAAGTTGTATAAGTTGTTTAGATTTCTAATGCCAAGTTAGGGCAATAATAGGGATGTTTTGAAAGGCTTGCAACGGGCTTTTTTGAAGATTCTTTTCCACACGGTCAAGGTGTAAGTAATTACGTTACTTACGTGCGAAAAAAAAATGTTTTTAACAGAGTCCTAACACGCCAAATCAACATTGTGGATAACTTGTGGATTGCGGTTTGAAATTTTCTATCGACAGAAACACACACCACCTGTTACTTTTGTTGCAAAACCGCAACATAGCCGCCGTCATGGTCGAATAATGTCTCCGTTTTCAGTATTGGCAACGTTAGTTTTTCGGTTTTCAAGGTAAATTGCGTATGCTGTGACAAAAACTGTTGAATTTGCTGTTGGTTTTCGCGCGGATCGATACTGCATGTGGAGTACACAATGTGGGTTTTTTGTTGGCAAAGGCTGACAGCCTGCTTAAAAAGCTGCTGCTGTGTTTTTAAGAGGCTGTCAATACTGTCGTTTTTCAGACGATGCCTCGCCTCCACTCGTCGGGCCAATACACCGGTATTCGAACACGGTACGTCCAGCACAATCGCGTCCAATGATTTCAGTTTGCGAATTTTATGCTCAATATGTTGGGGCGAAACCACTTCAATTGAACTGTAGCGCATACGTTCGGCATTCTGTTTCACTTTTTGCAGGCGTTTTTTATCTTTATCGCTCGCAAGGATCAGCCCTTCATCCTGCATATCCATGGCCAGGGCCATACTTTTGCCGCCGGGTGCAGCGCAGAGATCTGCAATCGTCCATCCGGGCTTGGCGCCAACACATTTCATCGCCTCGGCGGCGGTAATATCCTGAACCAGAAACAACCCGTCTAAGAACTCCTGCATTTTATTGATTTGGCCGGAGGACTTAATACAACATGTAGTGTTTTCAGTATTGATTTGACAATCAATGCCCTGTTCGGTCAGTCGTTGGTGCAGTTGTTCAGCGCTGATGCGTAGCGTATTCGGCTGTAAGGTTACCGACGGATGCCGATTGCACGCAAAGCATATCGGTTGAGCCTGCTCCCAACCATAAACATCCAGCCATTGCGTCACTAACCAATTCGGTAGTGAAAATGCTTTGCTTAAATGTCCGGCCGGGTCGGTTTTTGGATCGGCCAGCAGGTTGATGTTAAACAGACAGCCGAATTCCGGATTTTGCGGGAGGATTTTTTGCGAATCAGCATCATCAAGAGTCGCTTGCCTTGCATCTATGTTTTTTTGAACCGCCCGAAGCACGGCATTAACAAAGCCGGCGGTTTTCTTTGTCGCTTTTTTGCCGGCCAGTTCAACCGCCTCGTTCAGGATGGCATATTCTGCGGTTTTCGGCGCATAAACTAACTCATACACACCAATTCGCAGTAGATTCCAGATAGAGGGCTTGACCCGGTCAATTTCCACATTGCCGCATCGGCTGATCACCCGGTCGATAGCAGTTTGGTTTCGAATCACCCCAAAGACAATATCCGTCGCCTGCCCCGGCCGGTCGGTATGCGCCAGGTGCTTTCCCAGCAGTTCCGACGTGTCGTGCCGCATGATGTCGCACTGATTTAGAACCAGCCAGGCGGTTTTTCGGGCTGTGGTGAAACGCGGAGTCATCAGAGGATTCCGTTAAAAGCCTTTTCCGCAGAGATAAACAGATCACCCGGCCGGCAGTTATGCCCGTTAACATAGGCGTCATAGCTCATTAAATGAGAGCCGGCAGGTTTGAGTTCGAGGATTTCCAGAGCGCCTTCGCCGCAGGTAACATTCAAATTAGCATCAAGCTGGCCGCAAATGTCATCTTTGGGGCTGGCTTTTTCGACAACGCGAGCTGACGACAGGATGACCCGCCAGTTTTTACCGGTTTTTGAGCAGACATACATGCTTTGAGCACAGGGCCAGGGCCACAGGCCGCGAATGTGATTGACAATTTCCGCCGCCGGACGCTCCCAGTCGATGTAACCATCCTTTTTCTGGAACCGGTGGGCATAAGTGACCAGCGATTCATCCTGCTCGGCATAAGTGGCGGTACCCGCCTCAATCTGATCGATGGTGTTAAGCAGCACATCTACCGAGACATGGGACAGTCGGTCGTGGACAGTTTGGAAGGTATCTTCCGGCGTAATTTCCGTTTTGCCCTGTGACAGGACCAGCCCGGCGTCCATTTTATCAGCTAAGGTAATAATACTGATGCCGGTTTCGCTTTCGCCGTTCATAATCGCGTAATGAATCGGTGCTGCGCCGCGATATTTCGGCAACAACGAACCATGAACGTTAATCGCTCCGTGCGGTTGAATAGCGATGACTTCCTGGCTGATTTTCTGGCCAAAAGCAATAACAACCAGCAAATCAGCCTTTAATTCGGCAATTTTGGCCATCATATCATCAGCATTGACATTTTTGGCCTCAATACAGGGGATTTCATTCTTTTGTGCCCATAAGCACACGTCGGTCGGTTTCAGCTTGCTGCGGTGGCGACCCGCCGGCCGCGCAGGCTGGGTAAAAATCCCCACCAAATCGTGGCGGCTTGTGTTAATCGCTTCCAAAGACGGCAAGCCAAACGCGGCTGATCCAAAATAAAGTATTCGCATTGTTTTTCTTTTCTTTGTGTCATTCCGGCCTCCGAGCCGGAATCCAGTGCGGTTCAGCCTGGATGCCGGGTCAAGCCCGGCATGACAAGAAAGCAAGTCCTGCTCTCATAGCAATTTAGTGAAAATTCGTGTTAATTCGTGGCTAATTAATCCCCGTACTCAGCCTCAAGCTGTTTGAGTTTACGTTTGGCCCGAAGCTTGGCCGCATAGCCAAGCCGGTCTTTGATCATCATGCCTTCCAGATGGTCAAATTCATGCTGCAAAGCTCTGGCCAGCAGACCGTCGGCGTCCTGACTGAATTCATTACCGTCCAGGTCAGTCGCGGTCACACTGCAGTGACTGTAGCGGTTGACATTGCCATAGATGCCCGGCAGCGACAAGCACCCCTCTTCATTGGCGATCATCTTGCCGGAAGTTTTTATCACGGGATTGATATAAACTATGGCATTTTCAGCAGTTCCATCCGTCGAAATCACAAAGATCCGCAGATTCACCCCCGCCTGCGGACCGGCCAGGCCGACGCCTTTCTGTTCGACCATGATCTCTTTCATCCGCTCGGCCAGCACGCGAATCTCGTCATTGATTTCCTCAATCGGCTGGGCCTTCTCCCGCAATACCGGGGTCGGATACCGGGTAATCTCGCATTTCGAATAATCAGTCATAGTTTTCTCATGTTAAAAAGTCCAACTCTCTTGCTGCATAAAATCTTCTAAATTTACACAGGGGATAGAGAAGTGTTTACAAACATTGGGTACTTGTGCTGCGTTTTCCTTATACCGTTCCGTAGTCACGACCTGACCATTATATATTTTAGCTCTCGCAATAACAAACGGGTCAGCAACGGGTTTTCCTTGCAAGCGTTCTTTTTTACGAATCATTGCTTGAAAATGCTGAATTTTAAAAATCTCAGCAACAAATTGAAATTCTTCAACTGAAGGTGGCAAAAACAATCTGTCTTTTTGTTCTTTTGCCCATTTTGCCAAAGAATCTTCACGGTCTGATATTTCATTATACACTTCGCGCACAGAAACAAGTCTTTGCTCTGCAATTAAATGATCAAATTTTTCCCATAAAGAAGGGAATCTCGCAGGGTAATAGTGATTAAAGATATCAATCAATGGGCCGGTATCGAAAACATATTGCATATTACTTAGCTCCTGTTTAAGAGGTGCCCCTCGAATTTACTGACGTTTGCCTCTTTAATTCCAAGATACTCGGCTAACTGAGATTTCCTAATAGCCCCCTGATAATATTTACTGAAAACGGCTTCAATGTAATGTCCGCCCAAGTAGGCTCCCTTTTTAGTATAGTAGTCAGGCCCGCCTTTTTTTTCGATGCTGCCTCTTTCAGCCTCCCATTCTCTCACTTTGGATTCGTAATAGTTTTGGTTGATGAGTTTAAAATCAAGACATTTCCGCAAAATAACTTCACGACTAACCGAATATTTTTTCGACAGATTAGACAGTAAATCCTCGTCGATGGGCCGTCCACTTAAAAATTTCCTGATATCTTTCGTAGGAACCAAAAATTCTCCAGCAAATTTATTACAGAAAACTTCGATTCTTCTGTTCTCACCCCGCATTCGCTGAACATAATCATCATGTCTTAAATCAACTCCGCCAGTTCGGAAAAGCAGGTGGGCGAGCTCATGAAACAGTGTGAATATTTGTCGGCTTGCTGGCATACTGCTGTTGACAAATATAACCGGGAAGACGTCATCATACAGGCAAAAACCGGAGCAACTGTCATCTTTAAAAGCTTCTTTGAAGACAAATATTCCAGATTCTTCAATCACAGTTCGCCAATGGTTTAATGCCTTGTTGATAGTTCGAAATTGGTATTGAGCGATGAGATCGATACCATAGTATTTCCGTATCACTGTCGCTGCACTAGAAACCGTTGAAAATTGTTTAATATCAATATCAAGCCAGATTTTTCGCAATGCCGGATTGTCTCCTTCGAAGAGTTCCCGAAGGTTTTCCTGCATAGAGCGTGCTTGACGAACGAGGTACAGCAGCCTTGGTTCAATAAGATCTATTTCTTCCTGTGGAAGCGTCCTAAAGGACTGCCTTGGGGTTTCTTCTTCCGGCGGTTCTGGGAAAAAGAAAAGGGCCATTGGACGTTTATAAATCTTGTAGGCGAGGGTTTCAAGTTGAGGATATGATGGGCTTAGGCTCCCTGCCTCCCATTCAGATACAACTTCTGCGGTGATTGTTTTTCGCTTAATTTTGTCGACAACATCTCCAATGCTCAGGCCCATAGACTCACGAGCCCATCTCAACACATCAGGATTTAATGGTATACATTCAGTCATCGATTTATTTATAGTCAAGTGCAATCACGATTATCATAGTTTATTATAATAAATTTATCTACAAATTGCACCCAAATGAAGTTGAAAAGTTCGGCTAATCTAAACTTAGATTTTAGAATAGCCGCTGTTTCTATGAGAATCAAGAGGAATCATTACACTTGAAAGATTGATTCCCTGTCTGAAAATCAATCTTTCAGTTAAAAATGAGGATTATTATCTTTTGGTCGTAAAAATTGCTTGATGAGCAGCCCAGCGGTGTCGTCACAGGCTTTTTCGACTTTGCCGCCGCCTTGGTTGGAGACGACTAAAACGGCGAAATTGCGTTTCGGGGCCATCCATACTACGGCAAAATTCATATTATTGCTCCCGGCGTGGCTTAATGCCCTCCCGCCGGCCCAATCCCGCTGAGTCACGCCCCAGCCTAAGGCATAGTGGTCGTTCAACGCCGGAGTGTGCAGTTTTTGAATGGTTTCTTTGGTGAGAAGTTTCGTATCTTCCTTTTCCCCCTGAAGATGAAGCATAATAAACTGTGCCCAGTCCTCGATGGAGCAGTGAACCGTACCGCCCGGCCCGATGGCGGAAGGATTGTCACTGAAGGGACCGGGCGCAACAGGCTGCAATTTGTCTTTTCCAAAAAGTTTCTTTACCGTCTTATGCTGCCAAGGCTGGTCCATTTTTCCAGATGTGCCCATTGCCCCAAAACCGGCGGTTTTCATACCGAGAGGGGCGAAAATCATCTCTCGCATGAGTGTTTCCCAAGGCTTGTTCGTAACGCGTTCAGCCATCACGCCCGCAATTGAGTACCCGGCATTGGAGTACATAAACTGGCTGCCGGGTTTGGCAACCGGCGGTTGACGCAGCATCAATTTTATATACTCAAACCGCTGCTGCATCGGCTCGCCGGATAGTTTGTGTACATCCATAAAGGTCTTTCCGATTGGCCAGGACTGATGCGCCGGCGGAAAACCGCCCCGATGCGCCAGCAGTTGTTCTAGTGTGACGTCATGATAAGCCGGGTGCATATCGTCAAGTAAATCCGGAAATGCCTCTTTCAGCGTGGTTTGCCATTGCAGTTTGTCCTGTTCGACCAATATACCTACCAACGTAGCAGTCATAGCCTTGGTGCATGAGCCGAGATGAAACTGGTCGTCGATAGTACTATGGCTGTCAGTGCCGATTTTTCGCAGCCCCGTTGCCCCCAGCCCGGCAATGTTGCCGTCAACAATAACAAGCGCCGCCAACGCCGGAAGGTTATATTGCTTACGGATTGGTTCCAGAAGAGATTTTAAGTCTTTCGAAACATTCGTCGGAGATTGCTGCTCCGAATAGGCCGAACCAAGCATGGTGAGAATAACAGATGCAATAACATACAGTTTGAGTCGCACCATGCCCATATTCCTTGATTAGTTTTCCTCCACGTCGTCGAATTCGTCGCCTTTAAAGGTTTGTCCGAGATAGCTTTTTTTGACCAACTCGTCCTGGATAATGTCTTTGGGTGTGCCTTCAGCGATAACTTTGCCGTGGTCCATGATATAGGCTTTGTCGGCGACTTCGAGTGTGCGTTCGACGTTATGGTCAGTAATCAGGATACTGACGCCGGAAGCGACAAGTCGGCGGATTTCCACCTGCAATTCTTCGACAGCAATCGGGTCCACACCGGAAAATGGCTCATCCAGAAGAATCAGCGACGGATTGGTTACCATTGCGCGGGCGATTTCCAGCTTGCGGCGTTCACCGCCGGACAAAAAGCGAGCCTGGCTCTTGCGAACTTCGCCAAGGCTGAAACGCTCGATCAAATCGTCGGCCCGGCGTTTACGCTCGGCATTGCCGATCGCCATGGTCTCCAGAATCGCCAGTAGATTTTCACGGACACTCAGCCGCTGAAAAACGCTCGGTTCCTGCGACAGATAGCCCATCCCCAGGCGAGCTCGTTTATACATCGGCATCTTGGTGACGTCGTGGCCTTCAAAAAAGACCTTGCCGCCGTCCGGGATAATCATGCCGATAGTCATGCGGAACGAGGTGGTCTTGCCGGCACCGTTACGCCCCAGCAGCCCCACGATAGACCGCTGGCCCACGGTAAAGTTGACGTCGTTAACTACGGTCCGTCCCGAATACCGTTTTATCAGCCCCTGCGTTTCCAAAAGCGTCATATCGACCAAAGCAATTCTCCTTAATCCAGTCCAAATCAGTGAGCAAGCGGCATTATACCAGCTTTTTTCGCAATGGTAAAAGGGTTTTGTATGTAAAAAAAGCGAGGCAATATTAAAATCACCCCGCTTTAAATCTCTTTTTACAGTTGCTGGTAAAATTAGTCTGCCTTGGAGCCGACCTTGTAAGCGGTAGCGACCGCCAGTAGGAAGAAAATGCCGTCCATCGGGCTGAAATAGGCCAGAAAGCCTTCATTTTCAGCATCGTCCGTATAGGCTCGGAAATTTTCCTCAATCTGTTCCTTGACGGTATTTTTGAAATCGTCTTTTTCCTCCTCCGACATCGCTGACCATGCGACTTCCGCCAGTGTCCAGATTTCGCTTGGATAATCTTCTTCGGCGGACGCCTCTTCCGGGTCCACACCTGCCGGCCAGTTAATGCTTTTGCCTTCCTGCTGCTGCTTCGTCAGCCAGCCAGGATATGAGGTACTCTTCGTTGTCAAGCTGCTGGTAAATTCCATCTTTGGCGCTGTCGATTTTATTGGTAATGACTTCCATCGTGATGAATTTGCCCGCGAGAATTGCTAAAACGGCGATAGCCACGGCCATACCTCCGGTAACGGGACTGCCTTCCGAACCCCAAGCGACGCCGGCGCCGACGGCGGCACCAATACCCCAGGCCAGCCAACCAATTTCATAGCCGGTAACAGCGGCGATAATCGCCCACAACGCGGCTCCAATAACTCCTGCTACAACTCCTGCAACCAATCCCTTCATTTTCGTGCCTCCAAAAGAATATGTGGTAAATTGACATCTGCCCCATACAAATGCCGAAAATCCTTCGTCACGCAACGATATTAAACAGTCTATTACCAAATCGCAACGGTTATTTAGATGATTTCAGATATAATTGAAGTCAAAACAATCTTTCCCGACCTGATGAACGTGTTAAGGAAATTCAAAAGAAATATTTGGAGCAAAGGGGTATTTCTGATAGACTCGTCGTTTCGGATTTCATTGAAATAGTCATTATTTATGTGCTTTTTGGGGTTTTTATGTTGAAAACGAGTCCTTTTGATTCGGTGCATCGTTCACTGGAGGCAAATTTTGGTGAGTATGCGGGCTGGTCACTGCCGGCTGATTTTGGCGACACAGCGGCCGAGGCCGATGCGCTCAGCGGTCACTGCGCGGTGGTGGATTTGTGCAGCTTTGGACGGATTTCCGTCAAGGGAGCCGGAGCGGCGGATGTTTTGGACAGCGTTTTCAGCGAAAAAAGCGGCAAATACCTGGATGAAACATGGGTTTGGGTCAAGGGCGACATCGCCGGTGAGGTCGTTTGCCGGGTCATTCGGATAAATGGCGAGCTGGTTGTTGTCACGCCGCCTGAACAGACAGATGCCGTACTAAAGGCACTGGAAACAGCGGCTAATGGCGTTAATGTGACGGATATGACCGAAAAAACCGCAATGCTGGGCCTTTATGGCCCCGCAGCCTTTGAATCCATGCAGGGTGTGCTGCCGTTTGATATTGACCATCTGGACGAGGGCGATGTGGACAAAATGTCGTTTTTTATGATCTCGTTTACGCTAATGCGGGGCAGTTGGGCCGGCGGAGACGGCTTGGAGCTGATTTGCCCGGCGGCAGCCGGCCCCATGGCGGCCTCAGCGGTCGCTAAGTACCGCCATAAACACAACATAACGCCGGCGGGCATGGAATGTCTCAAGGCGGCGATGGCTGGGGCACAAAAACCACTATAATCTCTTAACTTCATATAAAAAAAGAAGTTAAGAGATAAATTCCAAATTACAAACTCGAAATTCCAAATAAGTTCCAATTTTCAAAATACAAATATCAAAAACTTCTGTGTTTGAGAGTATTAGGAAAAAAGATTTTTTAGGGCTTGTTTGGAATTTCGGATTTTGTGCTTTGAAATTTTCATGGCATGATGGGGGTGTTTGTGATATAAGAACAGGCTCTGGAAAGCGTTATTGACGGAATCCCGACTGTGTCGGGTATATTATTATGTTTGCGGGCGAGACGCCCGCGTTCCCATATTCAGGTACAATATTATATGTTTGCGATTATCAGTGACATTCATTCCAACCTTGAGGCGTTGACGACGGTGTTGGATGATATCGAACGGCGGGGAATCCAGACGATTTACTGTCTTGGGGATGTGCTGGGCTATGCAGCCAACCCGAAAGAGTGTCTGGATCTGGTCATTGAAAAGACAGAAAACTGCGTGCAGGGCAATCATGACTATGCGGCCCTGTACGAGCCGACCAATTTTAATTCCGGCGCCGAGTCGGCGACGTTCTGGGCACGAAAAGTGCTGGAGCAGGAAACCGACCGCGACAAGGCCAACAAACGCTGGAACTACCTGGGCAATCAGAAGATGCGATGGACGCTGAAAAAGAAGATGGGCGACGTCAGCGCGACACTGGATTTTGTTCATGCTTCACCACGACGGCCGATTAACGAATATGTTTTCCCGGATGACGTTTATACGACAACCGGCAAGATGAGCGCCTTGTTTGAACGGGTTGAGCATGTCTGCTTTGTGGGCCATACGCATCTGCCGGGTGTATTTCTGGAAGATCCGGACTTTTATACGCCGGACGAACTGGGCAGCGTGTATCCGATTATTCCGGACGAAAAAGCGATTATCAATGTCGGTTCGGTGGGCCAACCGCGGGATCGCGATAACCGCGCCAGCTATGTTTATATTGAAGACAATAACGTCAACTTCGTGCGGCTGGAATATGACTTCAAAGCCGCGGCGGAAAAAATCTATGCGGTTGACGAATTGGACAACTTCGAAGGCGACCGGCTGGCTGACGGACGATAATTTTAGATTGTAAAATGTATATTGTATATTAAGTGGGCTCCGCCTTCGGCGGATGCTGTTTAAACAGATTCCTCGACTTCGCTCGGAATGACGAGTAGTTGTTTGACATGACATCTGTTTAAACCATAACTATTAATCTGTGTAAATCCGTGGAATCCGCGGTTTCTCTTTTTTAAGGGCATTCATTCGATGAAAATCAAGACGACGGTTATTGTCAGTGTGTCGATATTTTTAGTCATCTGTGCGGGGCTGATTGTTGACTCGGCCTTGGAGCATCCACAGCAGGCAAAAAAGCTGCTGTCACGGATTGTACCGCTGACCAGCGAGACAGCCGAGCCGGAAGCAGCATCTCCCAAAATCGAAGATGTCAAAGAGCCGACCAAAGTCGCTGCGGCAACTATTTCACAGGTCGTCTATCCGCAATTGACATCGACAAACGCTGAAATGAAGACAGCCACGCTTGGCGGACTGACCGAAGAAATCAAACGCAGCAAAGAACCGGGCGATTACAAGTACCAGGTAACATTGACCGCAAAGGGTGCGGCCATTGACAATGTGGTTCTCAGTGAATTTAAAGCCAAAAGCGATACGATTACAGAAGACACGGAGCTGCTGAACCTGACGCTGCTGTCACCCTGGCAGGATGTCAATAAACGCACGGTTTATTCGCTGGCCAACTCACGCCTATGGTTGGCGCCCGTGGAGGCGGAGGTGTTTGGCCAAACGGCTTTTCCACTAAACAAGCTGAACTGGCAACTCATTGACACCAACTCCAAGGACGAAGCCCGTTTTGAAGCAACGTTAAAAGAAAAAGACGGCGACTATGGTATCAAACTTATTAAAACCTATCGCGTTCAGCCCGGCAGCTATGATTTAGAGTGCAGCCTCGATGTCGAAAACCTCTCACCGTTTCCGATCAAGCTAAAGATGAACGTCCAAGGCCCCGGCGGCATTGGCCGTGAGGCGGTTCGACAGGACATGCGTAAAGTGAAGGTCTCTTACAAGGGTGAAGGTAAAGAGATCGAAACGCAGGCGCTGGAATTGACGGCCATGCCGAAAAAGAAAAAGAAACAGGACACCGAAGCCTTTTTGCTGAAATCGGACGAGGATGATTCGACGCAGGTCTGGTCGGCACTAACCAATAAATACTTCGCGGCGATTGTTCGGCCGCTGCCGGATGGAGGAAAAATAGCGTTTGATAAAGCACAGTACAATCCCTCCATTACTGAGAACAAAGACGATCATGACTGTTCGTACAGCTTGACCAGCGGAGCCGTTACACTTGGCGCTGCCGGAGCCGCTGATGCAGCAAAATCTTATTCGATGGCTGTTTACCTGGGACCGAAGGATAAGAAGATTTTTGAAAAGAACGAAACGTACAAGGCCCTGGCCTTTTTCCAGACGATTGATTTTCGCGGGTGCTGCTGTCCGACGTCGGTGATCGCACCGATGGCATTCGGCATCATGTGGCTGATGAACACGCTTTATTCGCTGATGGGGCCACTGGGCAACTACGGCGTAGTCATTATCTTCCTCGTTTTTCTGGTGCGACTGGCAATGCACCCGGTGACCAAAAAGAGTCAGGTCTCAATGATGAAGATGCAGAAACTCGGCCCGAAGATGAAAGAGATTCAGGCCAAGTACGCCAACAACAAGCAGGAGATGAACAAGCAGGTCATGCAGCTTTATCGTGACCAGGGCGTATCGCCGGTATCAGGAATGCTGCCGATGATGCTGCAGATGCCGATCTGGATTGCGTTGTGGACGGCGGTTTATACGAGCATCGACATGCGAGGCGCAAGCTTTTTGCCGTTCTGGATTACGGATTTATCCATGCCGGACCGGTTGTTCCGATTCCCCGGCTTTAGCCTGCCGTTTTTCGGTGAGTACTTTAACCTGCTGCCGCTGATGATGGGCGGCGTGATGTATCTGCAGCAGAAGATGATGCCGTCATCGCAGCAAACAGCCGCACAGCCCGATTCGCAGATGGCCCAGCAGCAGAAAATGATGATGATCATGATGCCCCTGATGTTCCCGATCATGCTGTACAGCGGCCCGGCGGGCGTGAACCTGTACATCATGTCCAGTATCGGCGCCGGTGTGATCGAACAAAAGGTCATCCGTAAGCACCTCAAGGAAAAGGAAGAACTCGAAGCGGTCGGCAAAGTGCCCGTCACCGCCAAGACCGGCGGCAAAGTCAAAAAGAAAAAGCCCAAACCCATGTTTAAAGGGTAATTGATAATTTAAGCGAATTTGTCGAAACCACAGATTACGCAGATGACACGGATTTTTTAGTCTGTGAAATCGGTGAAATCTGTGGTTTCTTTTTTGTCAGGTTTAGTCATGCTGAATACAGATGATACAATCGCGGCGGTTAGCAGTGCTTCGGTTCCCGCACCGGCAGTGGGGCGCAGTATCATTCGTGTGTGCGGGCCGGGGACGTATGAGATGTTGTCCGAAGTTTTGACAACACAGGGAGCGATTGAAAAGAATCGTATTACGCCCTGCGTGATTTGTGTTGACGATGAATTATCAGTCGATGGTTTGTTGTACGCGTTTTATCAGCCGCACTCTTATACAGGTCAGGACTTGGCCGAGATTCATTTGGACGCCTGTGGTGCGGTGGTCGAAGCGGTATTGCAGAATATTTACCAATACGCACGTCCGGCGGCCCCCGGCGAGTTTACGCAGCGGGCATTTTTGAACGGGCGGATGGATTTAACGCAGGCTGAAGCGGTGGCCGAGATTGTATCGGCCGCGAATACCACTCAGCTTAGCGCAGCCGAGCGGCTTTTGGGCGGTCGGTTCTCTGAAGTGATTGCAACTCTGCGAATCGAGATTGTCGAATTGATCGGCAACCTGGAAGCGGGGCTGGATTTTTCAGAAGAAGACATTGAGTTTGTTTCCGCTGAAACGGCGGCTATAAAAGTGGCAAATATTCAAAAAGAATTGACCGGCTTATTGGAAACCAGCATGCGTTGTGAGCGGATGATCGACCTGGATTCGGTCGGATTGGCCGGCGCACCCAATGCGGGAAAGAGCAGCCTGCTCAATGCCCTGCTTGGTAAAACACGCAGCATTGTTTCGGATACCGAAGCGACAACGCGCGATGTGCTGACCGGGGTGTTGTCGCTGGAGCATCTGGATTGTGTACTGTTTGACTGCGCGGGTCTGCTGACAGCGGATAAACAAACCACACTGGTCGATCAGCTTTCGCATGAGGCGTCACTCACCGCCCTGAACAGTGTTGCGGTAGTTATATTTTGTGTCGATCTCGAAAAAGAGGACATTACCGTGGATTTGGCCATGCGTCAGCAGATTAGCGCTGATCGTGTAGTATATGTGGCGACCAAGGCCGATACCATCTGTAGCAAAGAGGCACCGAAGCGACTGGAGCGTTTGCAAACAACCTTTAGCGGTCCGTTTTTGCTGACGAGCGTGCAGCAAAGTGACAGTTTGACAACACTCAGGCAGAAAATTCAGGCGGAACTAACAGCCTTGCGGGCCGGTGACAAGGACCACGAGGACCGGCTGACGCTGAACCAGCGGCATGAACAAAGACTGCGAGATGCGGTAAAGGTGCTGGGCGAATCTGCCGATGAAATCAGGTCCGAATCCCCGGAAATCGCGGCGATGCTGCTGCGGCAAGCCTATGAGCTGCTGGGGACGCTGGAACACGAGAATGTCAGCGAAACGATACTGGACAGCATTTTTTCGCGTTTTTGTATCGGAAAATGAGTCACTGGAAAGCAAATATGGCAAAATTAACGGTATTAACCGGTTCATTACGAGACGAAATCTTTGAGCTTGACCCGGAAGGCTGGGCCAAGGTAATTGGCCGCGGCACCGAAAAGGTGGATTGTCGCGTGCCGGATCAGGCGATTTCACGACAGCACGCCGAATTTTCCTATCGGGACGGCCAGTGGGCCGTGCGTGACTTAGGCTCATCAAACGGTACATTTGTCAATGAAACGCGAATCGGTGAGTCAGTCCTGCTGGCCAGCGGCGACCAAGTGCGATGCGGTTCAACGGTATTGCTGTTTCAAGGCGACAAAGCGATTGAGCATATCGAAACCGCCGAAGAGGCAGCACCACAGATTCAACTGGAATTTGACCCCGGCGAAACCATGGTCGCAGTGGCGTTTGAGTCGCTGCAATCCAAGCAGACCGTACAACAGCGTCAGCGCATGATGCAGGCCGGACAGGCGGCACTGAACCTCTCGCATGGGATTAAAAATATCCTGCAGGCCGTCCGCAGCGGTGAAGATGTGATGGATGACGCTTTCAGCCATCAGGATATCGATCAGGCCAAAAAGGCATGGGGCATTCTCAAACGTAATCTCGACAAGATTCAAAAGCTGGTGCTGGACATGCTCAAGTTCAGCAAAAGCGACCAGCCCCAGCGTCAGCTTTGCCAGTTCAACCGACTGGTGGAAACGGTTGTGCAGATGGTCCGACCGCAGGCCGACGAGCGACAGGTGGGCATCGTCATTCAGGCCGATGAGGACATGCCACAGGTGCAGGTCGATCCTGACCAGATGCAGGACGTAGTGATGAACCTGATTTTGAACGCGATTGAGGCGGTGGACCCGCAGACCGGACAGGTGACGGTGCATACCGAATTGCAATCCGAACCGCGAGAACTGGTTTTACGGGTTAGTGACAACGGCAAGGGCATTGAAGATATGGAAACGATTTTTGAGCCGTTCCATTCAGAAAAACCCCACGTCGGCACGGGACTGGGGCTGTCTATCGCCAAGAAAATTATCCAGATGCACAAGGGAACCATCGATGTTCAGTCATTGCCGGGCGAAGGCTCCATTTTTACAGTGCAAATCCCGGTCTAATTTGAAGCATTCCATCTGTTATCGGCCAAAACAGTAACACCGTTGTTATGAGCCGTTTTAGCTGCGCCTTAAGTTTTTCAGATTTCCGCAAAGACACCCCTGATATCAGCCGATATAGATTCCGATGCCATCTATAAATTGGGGATACAGTCATGAAAAATGACGACATAGCATACGGTTTGGATTGTCTGACACAGGACACACATTTTGCCCCCGCCGGGCGAGATTCGGAGGGAAAACTATACGCACTTCATCAGCGCATTGCAGCCGAACCGCATGTCATGGCACTATTGAATGGCATACCGCTGAAAGTGTTTATTCTTAATTATAAGCGCCAAATTGTCATGGCCAACCAAGCGGCCTGTAACATCGCCGGACGGATGCTCACCGAATGTATTGGAATGCGACCCGGCGAATTAGCCGGCTGTATCCATTCCGGAAACGGCCCGGACGGCTGCGGCACTAACCTGGCGTGTCGATTTTGCGGTGCTGTGGGAGCTATTCTTGAAAGCCGGGAAACACTGAACACGTGCCAGGAGGAATGCCGGATTAAGCTGATTAACGGTCAGTCACTGGATTGGAAAGTAACCACATCGCCGATTTCTCTTGGAGGTCAGCAGCTCATTTGTCTGGCCATCGAAGATATCAGTGACCAGAAACGCCGGCAGGTGCTGGAACGAACCTTCTTTCATGATATTCTCAACACCATCGGGGCACTGGTTGGCTTTAGCCGGATGCTGATGGATGAACCGGGGCGGACTGAAGAACTGACCGAAGTAATTCGTCTGGCCGATGAGTTGATGGAAGAGGTGCAGTCGCAGCGGGAACTGACGCTGGCTGAAAATGGTGATTTGATACCCAAATCTGAAACCCTTGAGCTGAATATCTTTCTAAGCCGGTTGATCGAGCTTTACCGGTCGCATCCGGCAGCTTCGGGACGAAAGATTGTGCTGGTATCTTTTGCCGATGGGATCCTGCGAACTGACGGCAGACTGCTCAAGCGGGTATTGGGCAATATGATCAAGAATGCACTGGAAGCATCCGGCCCGGGCCAGACAGTCATGGTCTCCTGTACAATAGACACGGACTGGACAACACTGTCGGTGCATAATCAGAGCGTGATGGACGAAACGGCCAAGGCGCAGGTTTTCAATCGGTCGTTCAGCACAAAGAGCGGTGTCGGTCGGGGTATTGGGACTTACAGTATCAAGTTGCTGGGGGAAAAATATCTTGGCGGGAAGGTTTCATTTACCAGCCAGCTCGGCGAGGGCACAGCATTCTCGATTGCCCTTCCGAACAATTAAACTCAAGTCCATTTACATGGGGCGATAGGATGTTTCGTCGTGGCCGGGCTTAGGAACGGGTCGATTGGGCCACCCCATCACATCGAACAAAAATTTGCCACCCTGGCGAATCATGGTACCGGGCATTGTGGGGATCATTTGCAACGCTGCGATAATAGGCTGGTCATACCGCAGCAGATGCGTAAGCAGATAGTCCCAGTTTTCCTTATCAATGCCGCCGCGAACACCGGGGGGTTCATGGTCGTCGATTTGGCCGTAATTGTCAGTCAGATGAAGATATGTCGTCCGCTCTACAAGGCGGTCCACATAGTCTTTAAAGGTCCGCTTATCATTGAGATAGGCATGACCAGTATCAAAACAATAGCGAACCGAATCAAACTTGTCCCCCAGTTTCAGCAGAGTATCCAGATCACCGTTTTCAACACAGAGAATAACGCCATAGGTTTCCGCCAGGTGAACCACATCCTTAACAAATCCCCAGTCGGCCATCGCCAGTTCCTCAGAAACGCACAGGCTGGCCAGATCGGTCACCATCGGGGCGTTAAGCATTTTGGCGCATTGTAGCTGCTCGTCCCAGTCGGCCAGAGTCGGCCCATCATCGCGACTGTGCAGTGACACCAGCATATCGTGAGTCGCTTCCTTCAGCCGCGGCCAGTTACGTTTGGCAAAGCGGCACTCCAGGTGCCCGCGCATCGTCGGCCAGATTTCCACGCCGTAGCCGATATTGCGCAGGTACTCGCATTCCTGCTCAAATGAGAGGTGATTTTCCCGCCACCAGAAAACCATGGTTGAAATGACATATTGAATCTTCTTTTTCACTGTATCGCATCCATTATCAGTTAGTCCGGATGCGCATATATCGGCTGTTAGTCGGGAAGACTTAACTTTGCAGAATTGACCTTCCCAGTATACCCACAAAACAACACCGCTTTTTATCGGAACCTGCGTAGTACGTGTTGCCCTGATTTGTCATTCCCGCGAAAGCGGGAATCCAGACGTTTCATACTGGATAGGCCACTCAAGCCCGGTATGACAATAGCGGCAGTTACTTATTATAATGGCTATCGTTACAGCCTTAAAGCGTTACCCGCCTAAATGAGCTTCTTTGAGGAGGTAGTTTTGGACATAATCGATGACGGCGTCTTCGAGTGTGGTGGTCTCGGCGTCATAGCCGGCGGTTCGCAGCTTGGTGATGTCGGCCTGGGTGAAGTACTGGTACTTACCCTGCAGATGTTCCGGCATCGGAATATATTCGATATTCGGCTCCATGCCCATCGCCGTAAAGGTTGCCGCCGCCAGATCATTCCAGTTCCGCGCGGTGCCGGTGCCGATGTTAAACAGACCCGTTGCTTCCGGATTGGTCAGGAAAAACAGCGTCATATCCACGGCGTCTTTGATATAGATAAAATCGCGCAACTGCCCGCCGTCGGTATAATCGGGTCGGTGTGACTTAAACAGCTTAACGCCGCCAGTATCGTTGATCTGCTGGAATGCCTTGAGCACGAAGCTGCGCATGTCGGCCTTGTGATATTCGTTGGGGCCGAAGACGTTAAAATATTTCAGGCCGACGAATCGGTCCAGCAATCCCTGCCGCTTGCACCACAGATCAAACATCTGCTTGCTGTAGCCATACATATTCAGCGGCTGAAGAGTGTCAATCGCGTCCTCGTCATCGACAAAACCCTGCGAGCCGTCACCGTAAGTAGCCGCACTGGAGGCATAGATGAACCGAGCGTCATTTTCCAGTGCCCAGCCGGCCAGCAGCTTGGAAAATTCATAGTTATTCTTGACCAGGTACGAGCAATCCCGTTCGGTCGTATCTGAACAGGCACCCATATGGATGACAGCTTCCAGGTCCAGTTCCAAATCCGAATCGGAGACCATCTCGGAAAAATCGTCGGCCTCCATATAGTCGGCAAATCGGAGATTGCGGAGATTTTTCCACTTCTCGTCCTTGTCGAGAATATCGACAATCAGGATGTCCTCGGCGCCTCGCGCGTTTAACTCGGCGACAATCGCCGAACCGATAAAGCCTGCTCCACCGGTAACCAAAATCATTCTGCATTCTCCAGATCGTTTGTTATCAGGGCAAATTCAACATTTCACCCGTAAAACGTACCCGTAAGCGGCCAAAAAGTCAATTGCTATTTGCACAAGGCCCCCTTTTGCTGGTTTGGCAATGGTTCACCGTACCGCCGGCATCTTGCCGGCACATGCCAAGAAAAAAAGCCGGCTGGAAGCCGGCGATACGATACAGAATGATTTCGGGTGGCATCCTCTTGCAAAGCAAGGGGATGGGCGACAGCAACCAGCCATCCCTTTGAGCTTTGCTCAAAAGGATGCCACCCGGTTTTGTTTATCAAGACAAATCAGCCAGCAAGTCGAGTAATTCTTCGCCCGGCTCACCCTTCCAGAGAATTTTGCCTTCCGGGCCGATCAGGATTGACTGGGGAATCTGGCCCACTTCGTAATCGACATAGATTTTTGACTGACCCATCTGGGCGACTCCATAAACGCCCGGCAGTGTACAGGCCGGCTTCATTTTCTTCCGCATGTATTTCCACGGCAGTTGTTCGACGGCAACATTGAAAACGGCCGCTTTAGCGGCTGTCTGCTCACAGACTTTTTTCAGCATCGCCGCCTTATCCGGCATGATTTCTTCAAACATCGGAGCGGTAAAGTTGAGCAGGACGGTTTTGCCGCGATAGTCACTCAGGCGGATGCGGCCAGCGCTTTTGAGTTTTTCAATATTGAAGTCCGGGGCGGGGTCGCCAACGACCAGCGGCGACTTGCGGCTTTGCAGTGTACCGACATCCACCGGCGTATCCATTTGCTCAGCAGTCTCAAACTCCGGCACAACCACAATCGAAGAAGCAAAGGCGATTTGCCCCTTGTCGTAATCTACCTGGCGGGGGAAGTTGTCCGGATCTTGCCATGGCCGTACCCGCAGCGTCAGCAAATACGTCCCCGGCTCGACATTGGGCATTTCAAAGCGGCCGTTTGTGTCGGTCTTTTCCGTATAATCCTTTTGCAGCTCACCGTATTTGTCCTGAATATCCTGAATCCATTGCCCCCCATCATCGCTGACACTAAACTCGGCAAACCATTTCATCAGCGCCGCATAGTCCATCACATCGGCGTTATCCGGTAATGGCCATTCACTTTCAGGGAAAGGAAGCGTGTCATAAATCCGCTGAAGTCTTATCGAACAGTCGCCAAAGCCGGCATTCAGCACCTCGCCGTTCGGCGTCAGAAAATGTCCAGTCACCATCAATCCGTCACCGCCAAGTTGAATTTCTTTGGTTTCACCGGCATTTAGCTCGACATATTTTGTCGGCTCAATCAATATCCTTGCGGTGCCGTGAATCAGCTTATCAAAGACAAACTGTCCCTCATTATCTGTTTGCACAAAATAATCAAATGCCAATCCCATTTCCCAGACACCATTACCCCTTGCAACTTGGTGATAGCGGGGATAGTTAATACTGATTCGTTTATTGGCCACAGGCTTGCTGCCCTTAAAATATGTACCGACAATTGTCGCATAAGGCTGTAAAGCAAACCGACCATCCTCCGGGAAGTCAGGGGAATGAATATAGAGATAACCGGTCTCCTCTAAGACCAGAAGGCTGTATTTTTCTTGTGCCACTGGGCCAAGATGGAAACGCCCCTGTGCATCCGTTTTTGTATGGTAATGATAGCGTAATCGGGACAACTCGATCTTCATATTATCAATGTGCAATGTGCCTTTGGGGATAATCACGCGAACGCCTTCGAGCGGCTTGCCGTCAATATCAACCACAACACCGTCAATTCCCGCATCCGGCTGCATTTCGATCCGCAATTCGACATCCTGTTCAATCAGCGAGATTTTCCGTGAGGCCGCCGGCTTATAGCCATCGGCTTCAAAAGTAATTGTAAAAGTTTCGCCCTGCTCAGCAAAAGCGGTCTCAAACCGGCCTTCACTTTCCGCGATCTGTTTGGGTGAACTGATATAGCCGCCCTCGTGCCGTCGAAAGATGAATTCGGTAATTGGCTCTTTTGTCACAGCATCGACAACCTGTCCTTTGACACGCACTTTCGGATTCAGCACAAACTCGTATTCGGATTCCGACGGCAGGAGTCTTTGCGTTTCAAAATCCATATACCCCTTCTTACTGATAACTAATCGGACTTTTTCGACCGGAGCGTGCTGCCAGACAAAACGACCTTCAGAATCAGTCTTCGTATTCCAATCAATCGAACGAATCTCATCAGTTATCCGAGCGCCTAAATCGTCCGCCCGCACAGTTGCCCCAGCAACGGGATTACCTTCAAAATCCACCACCCGGCCATTGATAGGCTCACCCGGTATCAGGACAAACTCCAGATCCATTTGTTTTTCCTTAAAGAACACCTGCATCGACTGTGGGGCAAAACCGTCCGCTGTTACCGTAATGTACTCAAAGTGCCTGCGTACCGGAACGGTTCCCTGACCCTCGACAAATTCATAACTGGGCCCCCATTTTCCAATCGTCAGATGCAAAAAGTCAAAGTAACCGCTTTCATCTGTATATGTTCGATGATCACGATCATTCTGCCCATACCAACTGCCCAGTTGAAGCCGGGCGCCTTTGACGGGATTGCCCGCTTCGTCTTTGACCATGCCAATAATGGAATAGCCCGCATCCATCTGAATCACATGGGTTTGTGCGCGCAATTGCTGAACAATCTCATTCTTATCCACATAAGACCGGCCAGTCGCGTAATCAGCGTAGTCAGCATAAATCGAAAACCAGTCAATATCCGCAGGTGCCGTGTTACAGATCCACCGCCCGTCTTTATCGGTTTTCTGTTCAAATCGCACATCCGTTTCCGGTGCCTTGTCAATACCATCACCGTCATTGATTATGAAATGGACTTTAACACCTTCCAGCGGATTGCCCGCCGAATCGGTGACGATGCCGCCAATGATCGTGCCTTTTTCCAGCTTGAAGACTACTTCTTCAGGGAAGTAATCGATAAATCGTCCTTCTCCGACGGAGAATCCCTGTCCGACATAACCATCTTTAGCGGCAAAGAGATTGATACATGTTCCGCCGTTCAGACCTGCTGTCACAACACAAATCCCATCGGCATCCGTCTTGAAATATTTGGAACCGCGGTCATAGGTGCGAATGTCCGCATCGTCAATGGGTTTGCCGGTGTCTTTTTCTACAACCTTAATCACAATCGGCGAGCCTTCTTTGGCTTCAATTGGAGCTTTTGCTTCTACGGCTGTTTTTTCCAAATCATCAGCCGTGTTTTCAAACGGCACTTCCGGTTCGGGCTGTGGTTTAATTGGTGGACTGTTTGTATCAGCCGATTGACTTTCTTTTTGTTTTTCAATTGATTCGATGCCCTGCTTGACGGCCTGCCGGACTTTTTGCTCTGTATCAGAAGTCTCCAGCAATTTTAATGCTTCGAAGGCCTCGTCCGTGCCGATCTCAGACAGGTAGTTAGCGACCGCCAATTTGGTCTCCGTTGTTCCGGCTTCAAACAGCGCTGCCAATGTCTTCATGTCCGCAGTTTCATAACCGGCCAGAGCAAGCTCTAATTGTTTAGCGGGTGACAGTTCACTTAAAGTAACCTTAGCCAGATATTGCTTTAAACCTGAAATCTTTATATCCAGGTCATATCCTTCCGGCGGCATTGTAGCAAACAGCGAGTTTTGATACTGAACATCAAAGACGAAGTCCTCAAAGACAATTTTGCGATCAGCCTGCGGATGAATAACTTCCAGTTTCACCGGCCTTCCGGTTTCCACATCAGCCCAGATCGTGATATCATTCTGACTGTTAGCAGTGCGGAAGCCCTGCACTCGGACACCATGCACAGTTTGCAGATCGAGTCTTTGGGCGTCGCTTTCCTTCATACGAGACAGCATGAGTAAAAAGTCCGGATCCTTAGCCGGCCCCATGGAATAATTGGTGCTGAGCCGGGCATACTTCTTTGCATCATTAAAGGAAAGTGTACGAACAGGACACTCTCTCAAGTCGAAGACATAGACATCGCCATTATCTCGTTTTTCCCGACGCTGGGATTGATTAAGATGCATTACCCTCGCACTGTATTTTTTAACGTCATTATAATACGTTGTACGGGTACATTCATACGGTCGTAATTCCTTGATTTGTTCGACCACATCGGCCCATGCTAAAGTGGTTCCCTTGCCTTGTGTTAAAAAGAAAAATGCTCCAATTAGAATTATTGCCGCGGCAGCGGTTTTGGTGATGTTGGATTTCATGATTTTGCTCCAGGTTTGCCAAACGCTGCGAGACGATTTGCTGGAGGCGGATTGCGCGTAAGCCGCCAGCATTTGCTCGCGCAAGGCGGTTTTATGCCGGCTGTCGGCGGAATCGTCGATGTTCAAACCTGCGACGATTCGCTCAAATTGTTTTTCCGCGTCGTTCATAACGAATCCCTCATATCTGCAAAACCGCCATCGGCGGCGCTTAGCGATTGTCGTAATTTTTTCAGTCCCCGATGCAGAATGACGCGCACCGAGTTTTCACGCTTGTTGATGATGGTTGCGATCTGACTGTAAGACAGGTTTTCAAAAAATCGCAGCGTGATGATGGTCTGCTCGATTTCTTTGAGCCGGGCAATCGCGGCGTACACCGCCGGCCAGTCGGCGACAGGCGGCGCGGAGGCTTCGTCGGTTTCGCTCTGCCTGTGTCTCTCCTGTTGGAATTTCTCAAAGATTTTACGCCGGCGTAAGTTCTTGCGGATATATGAGTTGCATTGATTCACCGCAATCGCGTACACCCAGCCGGAAAATTCATGTTCGCTGCTGCCTTCGAAGGCGTCAAACTGTTCGGCAACGCTGAGAAAAACCTGGCTGGTCACATCTTCGGCGGCCGTCCTGCAGAACAGCCGGTGTACGCAGTAGGCATATATCCGCCCGTACCAGGCGTCATACAACGACGCCAGGGCCGCGGTGCTGCTGGACCGAGTTGTCTTTTCCTGTGTTTTCATCGATTGAACCATCATCACACATAACATTGCGCAGGGAAAGCATCCGTTACAAAAAAATGGAAAAATCGAGAAAAATTACAATCCCGCTACTTGGCAGCCTGTAGTCTGTAGGATGGGTGTTTTCCACCCACCGCACCGTATTGCGGAGAACGAAAGGACATGAAGAACGAGACAATAACCATCACGAAGAAAAAATGAACTAATCAGTCAAATCAGTGTAATCAGCGTTTCTCTTTTCCCCGCAGTTCGAAATGTGCGCATAAAAAAACGCCGATCCCCGTCAGATCGGCGTTCTTTTACAGTAGATGGTGTTACGTGTTTTGTAACCGTTTCACACCTTTAGCAAAGTGCGATGAAGCTGGCGATTGCCAGAATCAGAATTTTTTTCTTAGTGACCACAAACGGCACCCAAACGCTTTCATAGAACTTTGCCATTGTTTTTCTCCCAAACTTAGAGCAGCTTCTTCGTTCACCCCCATGACACCGAAGCCATGTCGTTCATTACAAAAGTGATTATAGCGGCAAAATCGAAAAAACTCAAGAAAACTCGCCAAATCTAAACATATGCCCTTTAATAATAAACACTTATGTGATTTTTAGCCGCGATATTTTTCGCCCCATTTGCCTACTCAAAAAGCCTGAAATTCATCTTTTCTAAATATCTGCCAAACATTCCCATAATATCCGCATTATTAACATCATTAGAAGTGTTTTTGCAGAGATTCCTTTTATTAGCCGATATACAGCACAGAAACGAGCAATTTGGAGTGGTTATGGTAACGGTATTGTGGTCCATCTTAACGTATGTGCTGCTAATCGGCGGGTTTTTGCTGGGTATCGTGCTGATCGCACATATTCTTCTGCAGAAGCGGTCGCCGTCGGGCACGATGGCATGGCTGCTGATTATCTTATTCCTGCCGTGGGTGGGGGTGCCGCTCTACTTGTTTTTCGGCGGTCGTAAAATGCGCCGACACGTCGCCCAAAAAGGCGCCATCAGCCTGGCATCCGCCCAAGCCATTGACGAAGGCGAGGCGAATGTCATTGACCGGTTGCTTCGATCATACAACCTGCCCGGTGCAGAAGCGGGCCACACTGTCAAACTCTGCACGACCGGCGAGCAGCGGTTCGAAACCATGCAGGCTATGCTGGCGGGCGCCGAACACAGCATTTATCTTTCGACCTTTATCTACCATGACGACACGGTCGGCCAACAGATTCTCAATACGTTGATCGAGCGGGCACGCGCTGGTGCTAAAGTCCGGCTGCTGATGGACGGCTTAGGCTCACTGCACACGCGGGCGCGATTTTTCAAACCTTTGGTTGAAGCCGGCGGGCAGTTCGCGTTTTTCATGCCGGTACTGCACCGGCCGTTCCGCGGGCGAACGAATTTGCGCAATCATCGCAAGATTACGATTGTCGATAATCGCATTGTCATGGCCGGCGGCGCCAATATCGGCAATGAATACATGGGACCGCAATCATATGCTGACCGCTGGAAAGATTTGGCCTTTACGCTCGAAGGCCCGGCGGTACGTCACTGGCTGAATGTCTTTGCGCGGGACTGGGAATTCGCAGCCAAGCAAACCATTCCGGAAGACGAAATGCATACACCCGAATCCCCCGACTGCGGCGATGGTGTGGTACAGGTGGTTCCATCGGGGCCGGATGTACCCAGCGATGCGCTGCATGACGCGATGCTGTCGATGATTTATGCCGCCCAAAAACAGTTGTGGGTGGTGACGCCGTATTTTGTGCCGGACGATGCGCTGTGCCAGGGGCTGACATTAGCGGCCCGACGCGACGTCGATGTGCGGATTTTATTGCCCCGCTGCTCTAATCATCCACTGCCGGATATCGTTCGCGGCAACTTCCTGCGTCAGATTCAAAACGCCGGCGGACTGGTCATGTTTTATACCCCGCGAATGCTGCACTCGAAACTCATGCTCATGGACGAGAAGGTCGCGGTTCTCGGCTCGGCCAATATGGATGTGCGAAGTTTGCTGCTCAATTACGAAACCGCCATGTTCGTTTACAGCCGGCCCGACATCGCCGCGATCAAGCAATATATCGAAGAATTAGCCGTCCAAACCCAGTGCGGCATCGCCGATGCCTCTCTTCCTCGCGCCCTCGGCGAATCCATCGTCCGCCTCATCTCACCCTTGCTTTAATACGATTTCACATTTGCATCGACTGACACGGCTTATATAGCACCACTATGCTCTCACACCACACTATCTTGTGGGTGCCAATATATTTCATAGCAACCGTATATTAACACGACCGGAAAGTGCAAAACCGTCATCATACAGCAGGAAGACATTATTATTTCGGATTTGTTTTTTGCGATTTCGGTTTAGATGAAAACCATTGCGGACAAACCGGTTCGCCAAACACGTTTTAAGATGTGAAAAAAAACACAAAAACGCCTAAAAGCCGGACAAAACGCCTTTTCTGTGTTGACATTCGGCGGTTTTAGGACTATATTCTACATCCTTTTGATTCAGCGACGAAAAGCACCTTGACAGGGGTCGTGGTCTGTGTGAGACCGGGACATGAAATAACGAGAAAAATACTCGAATGAATAATGTTTAACGTATAGGAGATTTTCGACATGGCAAAGAAAAAAGC
>JANQGW010000049.1 GCA_028282905.1 Sedimentisphaerales bacterium
CGATTTCAAGGTATTTCCTGCATGCAGGAAATACCTTGAGGTGTCAACCACTAACCATCCCTAACTGTCCCATTTGACGCTGGGACAGAACAGCAAAGTCAGGCAAATGTGTGTGAGGTGACAGCGACGATTACCGCGCGGTCGGCGACTGTTGAAGAGGCTCAGTCGCTGGCGGAAAAGACGAAAGTAACACTGGAACGTACGCCGGAAGGTTTGAAAGCAGTCATTGACCGGCCCCAGAAGAAAAATCGCGAATCAATTTCGGTCAGACTGGATGTCAAGGTGCCCGCACAAACGGCTCTTTCGCTTCGCACCAGTAACGGACGTGTCACGGTAGCTTCCATGAAAAAGGGGCTTGATGCCAAGACGTCCAACGGGCGGGTCGAGATTACCCAGACAAAGGGCAATGTAACGGCGAATACATCCAACGGACGAATCGATATCCGGCAGGCAGACGCCGAGACGTTGAACCTGCAAACCAGCAACGGCAAGATTGTTTGCGAGGCGATCACCGGGGATATTCAGGCGTCCACCTCAAATGGCTCGATCAGTGTCAAGTACGGACCGGCCGCGGACGCGGAAACCAATATCCATCTGTCCACATCAAATGGCTCGATTACGGTCAATACGCCGGACAATTATTCCGCGCGTGTGGAGGCCTCCACATCTAACAGCAAAATTCATTCGAATATTCCGATCTCCGTACAGGGGCCGCTTGGCAAAAACATCAAGGGCACAATCGGCGATGGTGCGGGACAATTGACCTTGAAAACATCGAACGGTTCAATTACGATTAATTGATCAGAAGGGGGATATCAGAATACTTGAAGCATGGCAGAAAACCATTAGGTTTTCAGACTTATTTAAAGAAATCTAAGTGGTCGATGGAGTCGTCGGATGCCTGGCAGGCACAGCAGATGTCAGTATGGGTGGGTATTATCATTGAGAATACAGAACCACTGCCGGGCCGGCTGCTCAATGTCAACTCACCGCCGAGCAGTTCTATGAGTTGTTTGGTAATCGCCAGTCCCAACCCTGTGCCGCCATATTGACGTGTGTGACTTCCGTCGGCTTGCGTGAAAGCCGTAAAGATCGCCTCTTGTTTATCAGGCGGTATGCCAATGCCGGTGTCTTCGATATCAAAGCGGATACAGGTTTGGCTGTCCCGGTTTTCCAGATAAACATTGACATAAACATACCCGTTTTCGGTAAACTTCAAGGCATTATTGATTAGGTTGATGAGACATTGACGCAAACGCCCCGGATCGGTTCGTATCTTTTCGGGCAGCTCGCCGTGTTCGATGATTCTAAACTCAAGGGATTTCTCTTCGGCTAATTGTTTCATCATAGAATCAATAAAGCGGAGCACTTTTTCTAAAGAGCATTCGATAATATCAATTTCAAGTCGATCTGCTTCGATTTTTGAGAAATCCAAAATATCATTAATCAGTTTCAAAAGATTACCGGCCGAGTCTTTGATAATATTGAGATATTCAAGCTGCTGATCATTCAGGTTTTCATCGGCGAGAAGATCACCGAATCCGATGATTGAATTCATGGGAGTACGAATTTCATGGCTCATGTTCGCGAGAAATTGACTTTTTGCCTGATTTGCTTCTCCGGCCTGTTCCTTGGCCTCTTTAAGAGCTGCTTCCGCCTTCTTACGGTCCGTAATATCCCGCCAGACACAATGCAGGAACTCTTCGCCTTTCAACGATACACTCGTCAAAACAACTTCAACCGGAAAGATCTCGCCGGTAAATCGTTTGTGATCCCACTCAAAACGGTAACTGCCGTGCTCTCTGGCAATTGCCATGATTTCGTTGGCTTTATCAAATGAGCTTTTGCCGTCGGGCTGCTGCTTCGGCGACAACTCAGACGGATGAGTTTGAAACAGGTGCTCTTTCGATGTTCCGGCAAGCATTTCAACCGCAGCCTGATTGCAATCAACAAATTTATTGCCCTGGATAATGAGAACTGCATCTGCAGTTTTCTCAAAAAGTGTTCGGTATTTATTATCACTATCCTGTAATCTCTTATGCAGCCGACACAGTATCAAATAAAAAGTACCCATAAAAATGCATAATCCCGAGATCAGGGTAATCGATTCTTTGATTGTTCCGTAAAAGATCGCGGTTTTGTTTTTATCTGCGGGGATGGCAATTGTATCCAGTGCGATCACCTCACCGACAGGACGTGAAAAACCGGCAACATCACCATAATCTGCGATTAACGAGGCGGGGGCATCTTTTGGGTCACCGTGACAACGCAAGCAGCTTTCCCTGGCTCTGCGGGCGCTAAAATGTGCCATGTAATCCTTGCCGTTCATTTTAACACGGCCCGACCATTTCTTGATGTCAGGATTGGCATTGAAGAATTCGATCATTTTTAACTCATCGTCGGTTGCCTGATTGGCCGGATTTCGAGGATCGTCCGATGAAAATTTAATGATGTAATCTGGAAATTCTTTACGCACTTTTTCAAAAATACTGCGTGCGGCATAAGACGTGGACATCACTTCCGGATAGAACTCATTCTCACCGACATGGCTTTCCGCAAAGGGGCGAACGGATTCTCCGACATACTCCCGAATAGCCAGATCAAATTCCAGGCCCATTTTGGCTTGGGTGGTTAATAATGCCTGCATATGAGAATTATTCGCCGACCAGCTTTGAATCAGGACGATAGCAGAGAAGATGAGTATAAACGCACTGGAGGTGATAAGAAACGTTGTCTTGATGCTCTTTTGTTGTTTATTATTCTTCATCGTTTTCTTATCACAATGATGACTATTACGGTACCTCTGTACAGTTAGGGGGGATATCGGCAAAAATACCTGCCCGGATAACAAGAAATCTATCTTTTCCAGCAAAACAGGCGATAGAACAACGCAGGGTGCTTAAACCGTCTGGCAGTAAGTTTAAGTGCTTTAATTCCAGATATTTATGCTAATATTAAGAGTGAGGAACTTCGGTTTTGATATTGAAATCTCAAAAATTTATATGCCAGATCAGATTTCATTGCCATATTGCCGGGGGAGAAATGATTCGGTAAAACACCCGAAATATGAGAGTTGGCAGGTTTAGCTGCGAGTGCCAAAGATTCGGTTCTGGAGGTGTAAGCTATGAAATGGATATGTTGATGTTCAATAAACATCAGTCCCCGATCTTGTTATTCAAAAGACCGGGGACTGATAGAATTCTTAAGGAGACTGTCGTTGATACCGAATGAATATTATCATTCGGTGCATTCCGAAATCGGCAGTCTGCCGCATTCCAGCCAATGGCTTGCGATCTCCACAAAATCCTTTAGATCAACAACACAATCCAGGACGATGTCATAGACCGGACGCTGTTGGCAGATCATAGTTCCCGGTTGAACGGCGAAATACTCGGCAATCACTTCATCCTGCGTGACCGGGTAATTGTAGAGTTTGACATCATCGATAACGGAATCTGCCGGACGTTCCTGGTTGAGCCGGTTGCCGACCGTAATCGCATCGCCAAAACCTCCAAACGTAACGGCAACGTCGCTGAAAACTTTTTCGCCATCGACATAGAAATCGGCCAATTCTGCGGTTTCATTATAGGTTGCGGCCAGGAAGTGCCATTGCTGACGTTCATGAGGCGGCAGGGCAGGCATCGAAGCACTGATTGTATGGCTGTAGCTGTCGGTGATTCTGAAACAGTAATAGCTGTTTTCATAGCGGTAGAAAGAGATTCTGTCGCTGCCGTGACTGATGCCCGAAGCGACCAGCACTTCCCATACGGAGGGGTCTGTGCCGGCTCGATCTGTCGATTTTTCCCACCAGGTGATTGTCCAGCCTTTACCGGATACATAGTCTGTCGGAGGAAGGGCAACAAAATTCGGATCGCCGGTAAAGTCAATCGCTTGGCCGGAGCCGACAATGCCGCCGACATAATTGTCAATCATGGCAGTTGTGCCGTGCTGGCCACCCGCGATATCATCGAGATTGCCGTCTAAAGGCCAGTGGCCAACCACTCGCATACTCTGTGCTTTTGCCGTGTCGGAAGTTGTGGTCAGGCCGTTTCCAACAACACAGTAATACTCGCCTTCGTCGCCGACTTGAGCGTTTGTGATGATCATGGTCTCTGACGTTGCGCCTGTAACCGGCGTGTCGTTGATGCCGTCAACATACTGGTACCACTGATAAGTGAGTGTTCCGCCACTCGGGTCGGTGGCGGCCACAGACATTATAATCTCGCCGCCGGCTGGATAGACTGCATTGGATGGCTGTTCGCTGATAATCGGTTCCAGAATTTCTTCAGCATTCAGTGAAACCTTGTCCAGATGGCTCCAGGAGTTGCTGCGGGTAAAACGGATACCGATGGGTTTGCCGATATAAGGTTGGCCCGCGATACTGGTGAAAACAGCAGTGTCTGTGTCCCAGGTGTTGTTGCTGGTGTCGGTCGCCCCGATACTCAGAACCCACCCGTCAATATCGGTCTTGACGCCGCCGTCATCGTAATACAACTGCCCCTTAACCCATCTGCCAACACCGCCGTTGGTCATATAAAAGCTCAGTGTGTATTGTGTATTTGCCGTGATCAGATGTGTCGTCGTCTGCTCGACCTGGGCATAGACGGGATCCTTGCCGAGAAATGCGTGGTCGGAACCGTCATATGAGGCCAGCCCGTTATTAACGACGCTTTTCCAGTCGGCCCGTCTTGCCGGGTCGCTGCTGTATCCTCCGGAAAACTGCCAGTCATTGGGGTCGACGATTTCAAAACTGCCATTGGTGATCAGCTCGGCTGCAAAAGCCGGCACTGTCGCGGCCAAGACCGCCGTAAGACACATTAATAATTTACTTGTGATATGATTGAACATGATATTCTCCTGAAATTCAAAAATTCATTAATTGCCGATAAGCAGACTCTGATGATATATCCCAATGACTTAGTTACCGTCGGCGACCAGTCCTGATTCAAGCCAGCTTGCGGCAAAGACTTCGAGGTCGCCAAGGTTGACAATACAATCATCGTTGAAGTCCAACGCCGGCTTGCTGACACAGAGGTAGCCGCCAACCTGTCCGATATATAAACCGGCGATTTCATCGGCGGTTAACGCATAGTTATAGAATCGATAATCGTCAATGGCACCTTGCACCGGGGCGCTGCCGCCGCCTCGGGCACCGAGATAAATCTCTGCGTCAACCTGTGCGCCAAGCTGCCAGCCGGAGTAGGACCTGAACAAGACGCCGTCTTCATAAACTTTGGCCACGTTGTCAGCAGAAATCGTCAGGCACAGGTGCTTCCATTGTGCGGTCTCGCATGAAAAGTCACTGATACCGAGATTCGGGTTCAGGTTAAACCACAGTGTGCGTGCGCCCTGAACAATGAAATCCCATCGCGCATCGTTCCATCCACCTCCGGTTCGTTTTTGTGTCAGCGAGGAATCGACTGCCGCGGCGTTTTCATCCAGCCGGACCCAGGTCGAAATAGTGGCTTCATTTGAAAATGCTGCGGGATCCCATGTGCCGGCCGCCGCCCATGCCGTCGGATAATCAAACAGCGAAACCGCACCTTCCAGGTCGCCGTTGGCACCGACGTCAAAGGTTGTCGGAGCCTGATTGACGGTGGCGTGGCGTCCATAGCCGCTCTTGTCCAGGTACTGTCCGTCAACGAAGTCGGCTTTATCAAACGTGTAGTGTGCCACCAGGTCTTTGGCGACGAGCTTGGCATAGTCTGTGGTGACCGAGTTGGCATCGTCGAGCCCGACAATCCCGACGATACAGTAATAATATCCGGGGTCAGTAATCGTATTGACATCGGAAATCGTCAGCGTATCAGTCGTTGACAGATTGGGATCATCCGTACCGTCAACAACTTTTTTCCACTGATAGGTCAAATCCGTCGTGTCTCCCGTTGTCGGATTGATGGCGTCCACATTGAATTCGGCCGTCTCGCCCTCGAAAACAAATTCATCAACCGGTTGGGTGTTAATGACCGGCGGTTCTGCCTGTGCTGCGCAGATCAGCAAACCCAGGGCACAGATCAACAATACTTGTCTCATCATAATAACCTCCAAAAAAGTTTGAAAAATTTAATTACTTGATCGACTTAAAACATTCGCTATCGGCCTCTTGACAGTAAATAAAGGATCGCCGCGAAATCGTCTGAATCATCCACGACAGGGTCATCCCACAATTGATTGTCCTCATCGAAAATATCAGGGTCGTCTCTAAAGGTGACACTCATGTCGCTGTAAAGGCAGTTGGCTCCAAAACTGTTGGCCCCTTTTCTGTGGGGCAGCGTGTCCAGTTCCAGCAGCCTGTCAACGAGCAGTGTCGCCGAAGGATTCAGCCGGGTCATGTCAACAGCGCGTTTGTAGCCGAATTCGCCGTTATTCAAAGAGACCCGGTCTTTTGATTGTGGATAATAGTTGTATCCCACACGCACAAAACCAAAGCCGTCCGCTGTCAAACCGGCATCGCTTGAAACAAATGGCCAGCCCAATTTACCGACATAATTTTTAAAGTGGAAAGGTGATTTTCGTGTGGCCGATGAACAATAAAAAACCTTTGGAGCCTCAATGATACCTTCCGTAAACAGGTGGGCAACGTTCCACGGGTCGCGTTCAACCCGTGAACTGTCATCGACGGCATTTGTGTTGACCAGAAAAGCGGCATAAGATGCCCACGGATACGGGTAAGCGGCACTTCTGCCTCGATCGATGACCGGGATGCCATCATCGCCGGCGTACGGTTTAAACCGGGGGATTGGAAGCTTGTCATCATAAGACATGCTGTACGTTGCCAGGCCAAGGCCGATTTGCTTTTGATTGGAAGCACAGCTGACGCGTCTGGCCCTTTCCTTGGCCGATGCCAAAGCCGGCATCATCACCGACATCAGCAACGCAATGATGGCGATGACGACAAGGAGTTCTATTAATGTGAAGCCGGCGGTTTTCGAGTTCATCCTCATTAACTTATCCTTTCTTTATTTGTTGACTGAGTAATCGAAATTGATGAAATTCGATTTACTGTATTCGCAAAGTCTTACGGAGCCGGTTTTTGTGAGAGAAAAACATTGTAAAAAAAGTAATGGTTCCACGTTATTAACACGGTTCCTCAACCTGCAGTTACATGTTCTGTCGAAATACATTTGCGCCCAAAAGCATAGCTGTAAAATAGAGACGCCATCTGGGAAGTAATTTTTATCGAAAAAATTTTAAAAAGTATTTCAGCCTTTTGGACAGGCCGAAATGATATCTCAGAAAAGAAGACTATTTTGGAAGTTGCCAATGGCCGTGAGGCGGCTGAGGCATTCAATATTTTCGCGGAGTGGCTTGAGATTTCTATCGATTGCTCAAAAGAATGAGTTTTATTTTCATTTTTTCGATTTTTTCAATAAAAAAAAAGATTTTCTGGCGTATCACTAATAACGAAGTATTTTCATAAAGTAATATTGGCAGTAAAGTGTTTGCGGGATTTGAAATGCGTGAATTTTTCAACCAGGGTAATTCAGAGGAAGTTCAACAATTCCTTCGCCTGTATTTGAAACATCAAAAAAGTATTTTTGGATACATTGTATCGATGCTTCCGAACTGGGCGGAAGCCGATGACATTCTGCAGGAAACGACAGAGATCATGTGGCGTAAATTTGCTGATTTTGAGCCGGGCACTAATTTTTCGGCATGGGCAACCAAAATCGCGCGATTGCAGGTGCTTCGTCACTATCGAAACCATAGTACATCACACATCCGATTTGATTCTGATTTGCTGGAATTGCTTTCGGAAGATTCTCCCTGTGCTTTTGACGATATTGACCATCGCGTCCTGGCCCTGCAGGAGTGCATGACAAAGCTGACGGACAATCAGAAAAATCTGATCAAAATGCGTTACTACCAGACAATTCCGGTCAAAGAGATGGCAGTTCGGGCCAGAAAACCTGCCCACACCATTTACAAACTTTTGTCACGCATTCATCAGTCGCTCATGCTCTGTATTCGACGCAGGATGAGAGTGGAGGGGACGCTATGATCGAGGATCAGGAATTATTGGATCGTATTACCGAATTGACACTGGCGTCTCTGGATGGTTCCATTGGCCGTGATGAGTTTGCTGAATTTCAACATGAACTTAAGAGTTCTCAAAAGGCACGCTTCTGCTTTCTTGAGTGCCTGGCATTATGCATCAGCCTGAACCAGTGTGAGGAAAAACCGGTCAATCTTCCGTTCGATGAAGGCCTTTCAGAAATCGCTTTGCTGAACAATGCCCTGCAGTCGCTGGCTGAAAATGAAAAGATGGCTGCGACCATGGAAATTGAAAAGCCGCCGGCTGTTGAATTGCCTGTTGGGAAGATACACGTTGCCCCGCAACCGCGGCATGTTTCCAAATTCTCAATCTACACACTGGTGCTGTCAGCGGCGGCCATTTTAATGGTGGCGATTTTCCTGCGGCTCAATCCCCCTGAGCCAGCGGTCGCTTTTCTTCTTGAAAGTCGAAACGCCGTATGGTCCGGGGGCGACATCCATCTGGACAATGGTGCCGGAATAAAGCCCGGCCCGATTTCTCTAACCAGCGGGTATGCCGATATAGTGTTGACCAATGGGGTTGAGGTTGTTCTTCGCGGGCCGGTGACAATTAATATTGAAAGTGAAAATCAGGTCTTCCTGTTGCGGGGCTCAATTTTTTCAAAAGTGCCCAAAAGTGTCAACGAGTATCTTGTTCGGACCAGTGGGGCCACGATTGTTGATTATGGCACTGAATTTGCTGTGGAGGTGGATCGCCGGGGAATGACCGCCGCACATGTTTTTAAAGGGGAGGTTGAATTACGGGCCGGTCCCGATATTGTCAAGCACGGACCGGCGACACGACTGCTGGCCAAGCAGGCCGCTTCGGTTGACGCTAATGGACGTATTGAAAAGATCCCGTTTTCGCCGGAACGATATGTCACCGCGATTCCTTCTATTTATGATATTGACGCTTATGTCCGCGGAGGCGACAGCGCCAATGAAAACTACGGTTTGGAAGCCGCTTTAATGGTAAAGAATGATTCCGTTGTTCACTATTCCAGAGAAACCTATTTGCGGTTTAATTATGAAGATCGTGGAACAGGACCAGTGCAGAAAGCAACTCTGACATTGACTCCTATGAGTGTCCAGAAAGGCCGGATACTTCGGATTCGCCTGGTAAAAGATGACGATGATATCTGGAGCGAGGAGGAACTGACGTGGGGAACGAAACTGCCATCCAGCGGTTTGGAAGTCACCTTTTCCAGTGATAATTTGACATATCATAAGCCGTATATCATCGATGTGACGGCACTGCTGAATCAGAATATCAATAAGAACAGCATTGCGACGTTTCATATTGACACGTTGACCCAGAGCCAGGATGGTATCAATAAATTTGCTTCAAGGGAACATGAAACCGCGGCTTTCAGGCCCAAGTTGACCGTGACCTTCGCGACTCCATAACGTGCGGCAAACAAGAATCTTAGAAATCGGCCGGGAGGGTGTTTTTAGAGAAAGGAACGGGATTTTCCGGATGTTTTATTGATTTCGCCTGATTTTGGAAGAATCCTTGTTATAATGAGTTTGATACGCGGAGACAAAAGCATGATAAAGGCGAAAGGTTTTACCCTGATTGAATTGCTTGTGGTGATTGCGATTATAGCGTTGCTGCTTTCGATTGTGATGCCGTCACTGGCCAGGGTGAAGGGAAAAGCCCGAAGTCTCGTCTGCAAAGCAAATCTCAAACAGTGGGGTCTGATCGTTACCCTTTATTCCGAAGCCAATGACGGACGCATGCAGGACAACGGCGATGGAATGCCGAGCGGTCAGGTCTGGTACCGTTTCTTTGAGCCGTATTACCAGGAGCCGGATCTGATGCTGTGCCCGTCCGCGAAAGTCCGCAGTGCGGACACAACCCTTTTTGATGCGACCTGTTATCGCGGATACTCCAACAAAGCCTATGCAACGGTCTATACGGATCGGCCGGATGATATGGGCAGCTACGCCATGAACGCCTGGATACAAAACCCGACCCAGCAAGGCGACAGGTGGTGGGACACGAACTATGGGGATTACTATTGGCGCACACCAAGCGTGACCGGTGCTGCGTCAATTCCGGCGTTTCTTGACGGTGCATACCGATCTCTCAATCCAATTGAATCGGACGGCAACCAAGCCCCTAGTCAGCCGGAGGATATGAACGTAGGCTGGAGCAACAGCATGAAGCGTGTCTGCATCGACCGGCATTCAGGAGCGGTGAATGTCGTCTTTTTGGATGGTCACAGCGACGAAGTCGGTCTCAAGGCCTTGTGGTCTTTGAAATGGAGCCGACAATGGCAGCGCGGGCGGGGACCGTCCAATGCCTGGCCCGAATGGATGCGACAATTCAAAGACTACAATTACAATGATTAATCTTATTCCATAAGTTCTACTTTTAACTCAGAGCACGTACCTTCTCTTCATTTCGACATCTGATTGTTGAATCGAACGGTATCTCAAGATTCAATGAGCTACTATCTGACTGCATTGTGAAAAACGGTAACAGTTTTACAATGCTTATTGTTTCCCCCCCTCATCGCAATCAAAATAGCTTAGAATCAGCTTGGTGAGAGTGCAAATCCTTGTGGATGTTGACAAAAAATATCCCCAACGCCTTATATTTCGCTGGTTCTTCTCCTTTGTGAACAGAGGCAGCGACAGAAGCGTACCAAAATATATTCACAATCCGGTTTTTATAGAATCTGAAAAACTTATTAAAAATTGGTTCGCAAAATCAATGGTATGGATATTTCTTAGTGACTGAACTGCTTTGGATTGTGTTCACATTGCGGTAAAATGAGGATAGAGATGCCCAAAGAGGATAAAAATAGCCCTGTTCATCACAATGCTGAGAGTTTTTTGCGTCAAATAACTCCGGTTCAGGGCAAGGTTTTTGCCTATATAATAAGCCGGTGGCCCAATCGAGCGGACGCCGAGGAGATTATGCAGGAAACGATGACGACATTGTGGTCAAAATATGACGATTATGAGCAGGGGACGGATTTTCTGGCCTGGGCGGTCACTGTTGCCAAATATAAAATTATGAGTTGGCGTAAAAAAAAGGCTCATCAGGCATTGCAATTTAACGAAGAGGCCATGAAGGTTCTCGACAATCGGTCCAATGAATTTCTAAAGAGATATGACACACGCATCGGCGCTCTTAAGGAATGTATCGAAAAGCTGACCAAAAGCGACAAGACCTTGATTGAGTTGAAATATTTTAAGGAATTACCGGTGAAACGGATTTCCATACGATACGGCATCACGCCGCGTGCCGTTTATAAAACACTTTCGCGCGTTCACAGCCTTTTAATGCGCTGCGTTCGCCGCAATCTGGGGGAGGTGGCTGTTCATGAATAGCGATAAACGATTGATCGGCGAATTGGTTCTTCAGGCGTTGGAAGGCTGTATCTCCGAAGAGGATTTCAACAGGCTGCAGGAAATGATTATTCATGATCCGGCCGCACAGGAGTACTATTTTGAGTTTTTGACGGGATACATAGGCCTCATTGACCATGAAAAGGTTGATTTTGAAACACAGGGCCAATCCGACTACTATTCGTCTTTACTCAATGAGTTTGCTGATTATGAAATGACGGCGCCTGCCGTTGAGATTGAATTGCCGACGCCGGAAAAGGCGCCGGTGAAAATGTTGAAGGTTGAAAAGACGCCTCGGGTGATTAACAAATTTTCCGTGTATTCAGCAGTTATTTCCACTGCCGCGGCGTTGATTTTCTTAATGCTTTTTGTGAAAATTGCTCCGACAACGGGCTGGTCAGTGGCGACCATCACAGACAGCATGAATGCACAGTGGTCGCCGAGTGAACATCCGACGGAGATTGGCGATCGCCTGTGGAACAATGAAGGGACGCGCTGGCTGCTTAAAGGGACAATTAAAATTGCCTTTGACTACGGCGCCGAAGTGATTATTGAAGGGCCTGCGGAGTTTGAATTGGATGGCGGAGATGAGATGGTTTTGCATTCCGGGCGTCTCTATGCGACAGTCCCAAAGGGAGCCGCCGGTTTTACGGTTCAAACGCCGTATTCAACGGTGATTGACTTGGGAACAGAGTTTGGTGTGGAGGTTGATTTTGACGGCAGCACCGATGTTCATATGTTCAAGGGCAAGGCGTCATTGATTCCGGGGGCGATTGGTGAAAAGGGCGATGGTATTGAGTTGACTGCCGGCCAGGCAAAAGAGGTTACGAAGACCAGTCAGGTTCGTGAGCTTGGACTTCAGCAAAATGCTTTCGTTCGCCGGATGGATTCTAAAACGGGTTTCCTGTGGCGAGGTGAAAATCTGAATCTGGCCGATATGGTCGGCGGCGGTAACGGCCTTGGTACCGGACGCGTCGGCAGTGCCATCGATCCGTTATCGGGTCAGATGAGACCGACGCCGCAATTTGATGAAAGAGACGGAACGAACAAATATGCGTTAGTCAGGAATTGTCCGTTTATTGATGGCGTGTTTGTGCCGGACGGTGAGTTTGGTCCGGTTCAGGTAAGCTCGCAGAATCATTATTTTGAGGATTGTCCTGACACCGGAAACCAGTTTTACGCCGATATCGTCAATGGCGGCCGTGTCAAGGATCGCAGAGATCCCGGCATCAAGTCTTATACCGCGTTGCTATTTAACGATCAGGAATATGGTACTTCACGACACCCGGCGCTTTTGTTACATTCCAACGGCGGTATTACGTTTGACCTGGAGGCAATTCGGCAGTTACTGCCGGAGGCTGAAATTGTATCCTTTACATCTTTGTGCGGTCTTACTGATGTGGTAAGGCCTCGGGCGGCTGAATATATCAACCGTTTAAAAGCAGACTTTTTCGTTTTGGTTGACGGAGAAGTGCGGTTTGAACATAAAGGAGTGCGTCAAGCCGATGAACCTGACGCAATTAAGATTGATTTAGATCGCAAGGACCGTTTTTTGACCTTAATCGTATCGGATGGTGACGGAGGATACGGCGAAGACTATTCCTTCTTTGCGGAGCCTGTTTTAATCCTGAAGTAATAATAGAAATTATCTAATGTAAAGCTGCTGGGGGATGATATCAATTGAAACACGTGTTTTTAGACAGAGAATGTCTGCGCAGAAAGGATAGGAATAAATGTATACGAGGGAACAAATGAACGGAAAGAATAGAGGTTTTACGCTTATCGAACTGCTGGTGGTCATTGCGATTATCGCGATGCTGATGGCGATTGTGATGCCGGGGTTGCGGAAGGCCAAGGACAAGGCCAGACAGGTTTGGTGCCTTGCAAACATTCGCGGCGTGATGATCGGGGTCAGTGTCTATGATATGAACAATGGCGGCAAACTTCCCTATCACCCGAACATGAATTCGCTGCTTCACTTTCCGGCGATGATGATTTCCAGCGGTGTCGAGCCAACCAAAATGCACTGTCCGGGCGACCCCTACAAACCGGGATCGGTTGCGTACTGGTGGGAGGAGGTTCACGGCCGGGAAATTGTGGACTCCGACCATTTGATAGCCCCCGATACACTGGGCATCCCGGCCAATGTGGACTACAGCTATGTCTGGTATTGGAAAATGTTCCGTCCGATGGATGCGGTTAGCAAAGATCCGAGTGTGGCAAATGATTTTAACGGCTGGAAAACGGCCCAGGTCAAGGCGCCTGCGGGTTTGATTGCCTCGACATGTTTCTTCCCGGTAACGAGCTGGACATATGAAGAGATTCTGGAAAAGCCGACGCACGGCAGTGCCGGCGCCGTGCCGGGGGATCATATTTACCAGTCCGGCTTTATTGATGGTCACACCGAATCGGTCAAGTGGAGCGAAGTGACCGAACGCGCGGGCAATTCACAGGACGTCCCGCCATGGCACATCATGCCGAATCTTGACTGGACCGTTCACGGAATTTTTGGAAGAGATGTAAGGCAATAATCGAGCTTATTAAAACGATAATTGATACGACTTTTTTGAGAGACAATGAGTGGTGATAAAGAAGACACTGTTTTTTGGAGGGTAGAATAACAATCAAATGTGGTAAGCCTCTGTCCAACGGGGCGAAGTATGAAAAATACGGAATGGTGATCGTTAAATGGATTTTTTGAATGTTAACTGTATTGTTGAGGAGAGTGAAAATGAGAAAGATGTTAGTGATGTTAGGTGTCGTGGCCGTTTTGGCCGGAACAAGCAGTGCCGAACTGGTAACCATAGCCGAATGGGATTTTAATGAAGCTGCCGGCTCAACCGTCCTGACGGATATTTCCGGAAACGGTAATGACGGTGTTGTGTATGACGGTGAAGGCTGGAGTCCGGTTGTATTTGACGGCAGCGCGGGTACCTTCGGCGGCAGCTCTGTCATTGTCGTGGATAATGCCTCGGGTGCTCTGGATTTGAACAACGGAAAGGCCTTTCGGATTACCATTGACTTGGTGGATGTGCCGGATATTACCGGTACCTTACGCGGGATCATTGGCAACCGTAATAATGCTGCCGACGGGACGGGCATGCAGGTTTATCACTGGGGATGGCCGGATAATACGTTCCTGGCTGAGGCCGGGAATGTTGGTTTTTCCGCTCCGTATTGGGTTGGAAACTTCACAGACGAAGGTGTTCATGCTGCCGGTGACGCAGTCCAGTTAATTATGGAATATACCGTTGATGCCATCACATTATCGTGGTCTGTCAATGGCGGCGCGGCATCGACAGCTTCCCTGGCATTAACGCCCGGGACCACGGACCCCGCCGAGATGGATTATGAAGCCGCTCCCAGCGGTGCAACCTGGGTCATCGGTGCCCGCGGCGTATCGGTTCACAATCCGTTTGTCGGATCGATCGACCATGTCAAGATCGAAGCCGTTCCGGAACCGGCAACACTGGTTCTTCTGGTCGGTGGTGCACTGAGCCTGATTCGCAGGAAACGGTCTTAACGGTTCTTTGTCAACGTGTGTTGTAGAACACATATCGGGCACCGGCTTATAACGCCGGTGTCCGGTATGATGTGTTACTTTGACTGGACAGTTCGCTGAATATTAAAATTCAGTTATGAGAGGGGAGTTTGGCCCGAAGAGATACGGCCTTACACTGAGGGCAGAGATCAAGGGATTGCTGCGGTTGACAAAAGAATTTTAAGTATTGCTAATGTTTATTTAGGAGAGTTCAAAATGAAAAATGCTCTTTTCGTATTATGTACGGTGCTGTTGCTGGCTGTTCCGGCAGTGGTTCAGGCGGCTTATATGGAGACGCTCGCAGAGTTTGACTTCAGTGACGCCGCCGGCTCAGCGACCTTGACGGATATTTCCGGCAACGGCAATGATGGCGAGGTGACGACCGGTGCTGTTGACTTTAGCGGCGGCATTGGGACATTCGACGGCGGCGACGTGATTACTATTGATAACGCCGCCGGAATGCTGGATGTGCCGAATGGCCGTGCATTCAGAATTACCATCGAACTGGTGGATGTGCCGGATATTTCAAATACGTATCGCGGGATCATCGGCAACCGTCAGGTTGATTCGGATGGTTTTCAGTTTTATCACTGGGGCTGGCCGGCAAACTGCTTTCTGTTTAATCCCGGCGCTCAGCCTCCAGCCAATTGGATCGACGTTTTTACTCCGCAAGATACCTATGCAGCCGGCGATAATGTAACGTTGATTGCCGAATATACAGTGGATGCCATGCAGCTGACTTATTCCGTCAACGGCGGGGCGTCATCAACGGCGGTAACACCGATGACGGACACACTGGATTACGAGGCGCAGCCGAGTGGTACCGACTGGACAATTGGTGTGCGCGGCCCCGAAGGCGGCGGCGGAAAGTATGTCGGCGGTATCGACTATATCAAGGTTGAAGCGGCTAAGGTAATGCTGGCCGCAACCGTCAATGATTTGGGAACCATGCTCGAAGGCGACAGCAGCAGTTTCGGTGTGGTTCTGACCCAGGCGCCTCCGGTGGACGTTCTGGTAACAGTGGATAACCCGGACAGTGTTTCGCCAGGCGAAGCTGGCGATCCGAACGATTTGATTCTCAATGGAAGCCAGGATGATATAGTGCTGACATTTACCCCGGCTAACTGGGATACGCCGCAGACAATCACTGTTGAAGCCAATGATGATGATGCCGAAGAAGCCATCGAAGAAGCTCTGTCAATCGCGTTTTCACTGGCGCTGACCGATCCAAACTCCGATCCGAACTATCACGGCGGTTTCGCACTGCCTGTGGCGGTAACGGTGATTGACAATGACGGTGCCGGTTACGTGATTGAACCGGCTGATGAACAGGAAACCGTTGTGGCTGAAGGCGGTGTCGGCGGCAATCCCGAAAGTGATACTGTAACGATTCGCCTGACGGGTCAACCTTCAGAAGATGTGACACTGACCCTGACCGAAGAACCTTTTACGACACCGGGAACTGATCCGAACGATGTTGTGATTTCGCCGACGACACTGACCTTTACGCCGGCCAATTTCGATACGCCACAAACCGTGACATTTACCGCGGTTCAGGACGACATCGTCGAAGGCGATGTGACCGATCTGCCGGGCATTGACCACCGTGCCGGTATTGATTTTGTCTTTGGCGGAGCCGTCGAATACACCGCGCTCAATAACGGTGCTGATGCCTATGAACTGGCGGTTCTGGTTTTGGAAGATGAATGCGGCCCCGCAGGATATCTGGCGGCGGATTTAAATACCGACTGCGAAGTGACCATTGAGGATTTGGTGATTCTGGCGACTAATTTCCTGGAGTGCACCTTCCCGAATCTCACAGGCTGTCCATAGTGTTGTATCGGTAGAGTGGGTTTCAATAAGCCGATGGCTTGTTGTGATAGTTGATGAATAATACTTAATATGATTATTAAGGAGAGTTAAAAATGAAGAATACTCTTTTGGTTGTATGTGCACTGGCATTGCTGGTGTGTCCTGTGAGTGTTCAGGCCGCCATGATGGAAACGCTGGCGGAATGGAACTTTAATGAGACGTCCGGTGTGACAACGCTGACGGATATTTCCGGCAACGGCAATGACGGCCAGGTGTATGCCGGTGAAGGCTGGACTCCGGTTGTCTTTAACGGCAGCACCGGCGAATTTGGCGGCAGTTCCGTCATTGTGGTCGATAATGCTTCGGGCGCGTTGGATTTGCCCAATGGTCGTCCGTATCGGATTACCGTTGATTTGGTGAATGTGCCGGATATTTCCAATACCCTCCGCGGTATCACGGGCAATCGTAATAATGCTGCTGACGGCACAGGGATGCAGTTTTATCACTGGGGCTGGCCGGGAAATAAATTCCTGGCCGAAGTTGGCAACGTAGGCTTTGCTGCGCCGAATTATTGGGTCGGCAACTTTACACCTGACAATATCCATGCCGCTGGCGATGACGTTCAGTTAATCATGGAATACACCGTTGATGCTCTTTCGTTAACCTATTCGGTCAATGGTGGTGCGGCAGCGACAGAGACGAAGATGTTAGATGCCGGTGCGACAGATCCCAGCCAATTGGATTACGAAGCGGCTCCCAGCGGTGCAACCTGGGTCATCGGTGCTCGCGGTGTGTCCGTCTATAATCCTTTCGTAGGTGAAATCGATAATCTCAAAATCGAAGCGGCCAAGCCACTGGTCCAGGCCAGTGCTTCTGATCTGGGACAGATTCTGGAAGGTGACTCTACGGCATTCGACGTCACACTGGCGGCTGCTCCGGCTGCGGATGTAACAGTGACCGTTGTCAATCCTGCCAGTGTTTCTCCCGGCGAAGCGACCGATCCGAACGATCTGACGCTGAACGGAAGTCAGGACGACCTTGTTCTGTCGTTTACGCCTGCCAACTGGGATACCGCACAAACCGTAACCCTTGGCGCCATTGATGATGTGATTGCTGAAGATACACTGGAAAGTTTGCAGCTTACATTCCTGCTTGACAGTACGGACACCGATCCGAATACCAGTTTTGCCGGCGGCTATACTGTTCCGGTAGCCGTGACAGTCGTCGATGATGATGGTGCCGGAGTTTTGGTAACAGTAACCGATGATGGTACGGCGGTTTACGAAGGCGGAGTCGGCGGCAACCCCGAAAGCGACACGTTCACCGTTGAACTGACCAAGCAGCCTTCTGCCGATGTGGTGATTACGCTGACGGAAATGCCGGGCGATCCCAATGAAACAGTCATCAGCCCGACTCAACTGACCTTTACCGCGGCCGATTGGGACAGTCCGCAAACAGTGACGATTACGGCAATCGATGATACCGTTGCGGAAACAGTTGTTGAAAACGTGGCTGCAGCGTTCACGATTGCAACCGATGATCTGGCTTACGCGGCGATTGCAGTGACCGATCTGCCGATAGAGGTCTATGAAAACGACTGCGGTCCGGATTCCGGTGCCGGCGAAAATATTGCCGACCTCAATAATGACTGCAAAGTGGACTTACTTGACTTCGTCATCCTGGCGGAAGATTATCTTGCCTGCACGTTCCCGAACGTTCCGGAATGTGAGTAAGTTACCTTGAAAACTGATTCTGTTAACCTGATGTGATGTTTATCACAGTTCAAAGACAGGTTCGGCAGCGGCGGCCTCAGGTTGCCGTTGCCGGACTTTGTTTGTATCGTGGACTTTATTGAAAAAATGGCGAGAAATTGGGATTTTTTATACCAATACTTCGTTGAAGAGATATATGCATAATACAGTAATTAGGGACGGTCTACCCAGATACTGCAGCCGATAGAATGGCCGGCCTGTTGGATTCTGTATGTAATGCGTATATGATTGATGTAAATCATCTTTATGCTTTGGATTAACAATGACATTTTAGTATGGGGGGCGTTTAAATGATGCGCTGTGTTTTGTTGATGAGTTGTATTTTCCTGTGTGGCTTTTGCTTGGCTGACAGTGTGGTGGTCTTTAATGAGGTGATGTATCATCCCGCCGATGATGCGGATGCGACGCTGGAATGGGTGGAACTGTACAACCAGATGTCAGTGGATGTGGATATTGCCGGCTGGTCCGTCAAGGGATTCGGCTATACCTTCCCGACCGGGACAATTATTCCGGCCCGCAGCTATCGCGTCGTGGCGGTATCACCAACTGCGTTGCAGGCGGCGACCGGGTATGCCACCGCGTTTGGCCCGACAACCGGTCAGCTCTCCAACTCCGGCGAAGCTCTTGAACTGACTCGACCCGATGGCCGGGTCATGGACCGGCTGGATTACGAAGACGCCGGCGATTGGCCGGTTGCCGCTGACGGCAGCGGGGCGACATTGGCCAAGATCGACCGGGATATGGGCAGTGCCCATATTGATAGTTGGACATTCAGTGCACAGACCGGCGGCACACCGGGAACGGAAAATTTCCCCGGCGGCTTGAATCGGCCGGTTACACTTGCTCTCAATGAAATTGACTCAAGTTTAGAATCTGTATTTAATATTGAACTGGTCAATCACAGCGGCAGTACTTTAAATTTAAACGGGTATGTTCTGACAACCTCCAATCCTCTCAATGGTGATTATGTCTTTTCATCGGAAACGCTGCCGGATGGCGGTTACAAAGTCCTAAATAGTTCAATGTTGGGTTGGACGGCACCAATGGCAGAGGGAGACCGACTTTTCCTGCACACTCCCGGCAATACATCGGTCATTGACGGAGCGGTTGTCAAAAATCGTCTTCGCGGACGCTTCCCCGAGGCGACCGGCGACTGGGCCTATCCGGATGCGGCGACATTTGGAGCGGCCAACGTATTTAGTTTTCACGATGAGATTGTAATTAACGAAATCATGTACCACGCGTTTCCCATTCAGGAGACACCGAGTACGCCGGGAACGTATCAGACAACGACATTGCTGCCCATCGACGCGATCTGGCGATACAATCAGACAGGAAATGATCTGGGCACAGATTGGCATCTGACGGAACATCCGGTGGATAATCAAAACTGGTTCCAGGGGCAGGCGTTGCTTGGTCTGGAAAGTTCCGGCACGCCCGAACCAATCCGGACGCCGCTGACGGTCTCATCCAGTCAAATTATTTACTATTTTGAAACGGAATTTGATTTTACCGGTAATCCGGCTGATGTGGTGAATCTTCAACTGCAGCATATTATCGATGACGGTGCCATTTTCTATCTCAATGGTGTTGAGTTTTATCGTTTCAACATGCCCGAGGGGAATTTATATGCCTCTCCAGGGGTCGGAAATGCTGTATATTCAGCGGCGATAACTTTTCCTGTTGGCAGCCTGGTTTCCGGCAGTAATCGCCTGTCCGTTGAGGTGCATCAATCCAGCACCGTCAGCAGCGATGTGGTGTTTGGGGCCAAACTCAGCATTTTTGAACAACTGACACCGACCATTTCCGGCGAACCTTATGCCGAGTCAGATGAAGAGTGGATCGAACTTTATAACCAGTCCGGCCATGCAGTTTCGCTGGACG
>JANQGW010000106.1 GCA_028282905.1 Sedimentisphaerales bacterium
TCTTTATCATCGTCTTTTTTGCACTTCTGATTATCATCGCCATTTTCGGCCTGGTCATCGCGACGGTCTTTAAGATTTACCCGCAGTCGGTCATCGCCGTCTGGCTGCAGGTACCGATCGCCATCGGTTTGGGCTGGGCCATTTATAAACGCAATTTCAATATTAAACGGGCCACACTCGTCGCTGTTGTCGGAATGTATCTCGGGGTTGCCTTGGGCGCCTGGCTCATACATCTCAGCCCGGATCTGTGCAGCTTTCCCGACAGCTGGCCAATTCAGCCGGAAGGTGTGTGGACGATTATTCTGCTCATCTATGCGTTTATCGCCTCGACACTGCCGGTAACAACACTTTTGCAGCCACGAGATTATATCAACGCCTGGCAGCTGTTTATCATGATGGCCCTGCTGGTCGGCGGTGTTGCAGCCTCGGCATTCTTTGGCGGCGGCGAGTTTACCCTGACTGCCCCGGCGATCAACCAGACCGGAGGCGATATTCCGCCGCTGCTACCGATGATGTTTGTCACGATCGCCTGCGGGGCTATCAGCGGATTTCATTCGCTGGTCGCCGGCGGAACCAGCACCAAACAGCTGGCGAATGAAACCGATGCCCAGTTTATCGGCTACGGCTCAATGCTCACCGAAGGCGCGTTGGCGGTTCTGGTCATTCTTTGTATTGCCGCCGGGCTGGGAATGAATTTTGAGGGCGCCAGCGGACCGGAAGTCTGGCAAGGCTTTTACAGTTCGTGGATGGGTGCCAAGGGTCTCGGCGATAAGCTCCAGCCGGTCGTGGTTGGCGCATCGAATATCCTCGGCTCGCTCGGCATTCCGCAAACACTGGGCTTTGCCGTCATGGGCGTGTTTATTGCCTCGTTTGCGGGTACAACCTTGGATACAGCGGTAAGAATACAGCGGTATGTCGTGGGCGAGCTGACCGAAGACGTTCACCTGCCCAAGCTGTCCAATCGCTGGACGGCGACGACGATTGCCGTCTTAACCGCGGCGGTGTTAGCATTTGTCGATACTTCCGGCGGAAAAATCTCTTTCGGTGCCAGCGCTAAAGGCGCTTTGCGGCTGTGGCCGCTGTTTGGAACCGTCAACCAGTTACTGGCCGCACTGGCACTGCTGGTAGTCACGATGTACCTGAAGAAAAAAGGCGGACTGAAATATATAGTCGCCGGGATTCCCTGTGTGATTATGCTGGGCGTCACCGGCTGGGCGATTGTGCTGAATGAAGTCAAGTTTTTCGAAAGTGAAAATTATCTGCTGGCAATCATCGGCGGTATTATTCTATTGCTGGCCGTTTGGATGACCCTTGAAACGCTAATCCTGTTCTTCAAAAAATCAGAGCTGTCAACCACGAAATGCCCGGAATAAACACAGAATATATGTCCACAGGAGACTGTACTGTTACGGTGTCGGGGCGGTGATGGGGATAAGTTTGATTTTGACCTGCCGGGTTTTGGCTTCTTCGGGATCGGCCAGTTTTATCTGGCCCTTTTGCATGAACTCGGCAGGGAAATTATAAATGATTGTTTTCGGCGGAATCTCGTCCTGCGACTGGTCGCCATCGTTAACTTCGATCAACAGTGGATAGTCAGTAGCCTTATAAGCCTCAAATGCCTCTTCTGTTGAGAGAAGCATTATCCGGCTGCGGGCCTCCGTCTCGGAATCTTTGTCAATCTCAACCCGATAAGCATTTTGAAGCTTCTGGCTCATCACAATACCAATCGGCAGTGTTGTCTGAAACGGTTTACTGTCAAAGCTCGAAATCGCCGGCAATCGTACGGCAACAGTCTTGTCAGCAAGCCGTATGCCTGCGTCGCCCAACTGAACAAACGGCGTCACGTGGACCGGTTCTTTGCGCGCCTGGTCCAGTTGATCGTCGGTTAGCTTTATGGTTGCTTCGGCAATATCACCCTGCCGCATATACATGGCAATAATCGCGGGGGTGATTTCAGCCTCGGTTACCAGACGACCATCTTCAATGTTTAGACAGCGAATTTTACAATCCTTTTTTTCAAGCACCTCCACCTTCACCTCGATATTCGTTATGGGCCGGCCGGCGATCTCACAGGACTTTAGCGTTAATGCCAGATCTTTCGTCTTGCTGTGGCTCTGTATAAAAGAAAACAAGTTAAATGTATAAGTGGTTGTCTCCGTATGTCCTTCGTCAGTTGGATTATAGGCGTAAGCCAGCCGCTCCTGATCAACATCGCTTTGCGGCACCAACTCGGACCGTTTGGCCAAGTCGGAAATCTTATCCGGCGTGCCGATAAAGATCAACTTCAGGGGGATTTCGTCGCCATAGTCGATGCCGTCAGCGGAAAACGACACTAACAGGGCCGGGTCAGACTGCTGTGAAATGACCAGCGTTCCGCGGAACGATTCTTCCTTTTCCAACGCCAAAAACGCCCACGTCCAGATCAGCAGCGTCAAAAAAATCACAATGAACAACTTGGTTAGCTTATCACTCATGCTCAGGCCTTCGGCGTCAGGTCCGTTAAGTCATCGGTCTCTTTTGTTTCGATTTTTCCCATCTTCTCCAGCATCGGTGTTACTTCCACCAGCGCTGTCGTCAGATGCCGTCGCAGTTGAGCTTCGGAAACATTGCGTACCAGGTTTCCGTCCATGGCCACTGAAACGATGCCCGTTTCCTCGCTGACGACAATCACAATCGCGTCCGAACTGGCGGTCGCACCGACAGCGGCGCGGTGGCGCGAGCCAAGCTGGCCGAACTTGCTGCTGCTTTCCGCCAGCGGCAACTGCACACGGGCGGCGACGATTCTATCAGCCTGAACCACCATAGCCATGTCGTGCAGGGCCGAACCGGGATAAAAAATCGTTTTAATCAGATCGCTGGTCACCTTGGCATTGATACGCACGCCGGTCTCAATAAACTCCTCTAACCCCACCTGCTGCGGGATGACGATAATCGCCCCAATGCGGTCAGCAGCCATCTGTGAAACAGCGGTAATAATCTCTTCGACCGAGCGGGAGAGTTGCTGGGGTGAGCTGGAACCGAAAAACTGCGCCTGGCCGATGCGCATCAGGCCGCGGCGAATTTCCGGCTGAAACGCGGCCACCGCGATGATGAGAATCGCAATCAAGAATCCGTTATACAGATAGGCAATGCGATCCATGTTAAACGTTTTAACAAAAACGTTCATAATCAATGAACCGGCAACCAGCACAAAGATGATCCCGCGGAAAAGACGTTCACCACGGGTACCTTCAAGAAATGTGATCACGGCATAGACAAACGCGCCAATCATAGCAAGCTCGGCGATAACCACCAGTCGATCGCCGAGACCGATTCGCAGAATATACTCAAGGATCGCGTTCAAAAACCAGCTTCCTTATCCGTTGACCGAGTTGTCCTCTCTTGTTCGGATACTTCTAATGTCTATAGCTAACGGCGCTTATATCGGTGCCGTGACAGGGCTTGTCGAGACCACTTAGCGGACGTACATACGACTCAGCCGTGATGGACGGTCAATCATCAGCCAAGCGTCGATGTCATCCTGAAGCTGAAGCTTACGCGTATCCCAAGTGTCAACATGACGGCGATGCACTTCGTCTTTCGTCAGGCCGGGAGCGGCACAGCCGGTTGCCAAAATCGTCACAGCTACCAGCAATACAAACATAATCATCGTGAAACCTTGCTTTTTCATGTCTAAGCCTTTATGCAATATAATCTTATATTAGTCCACCTTGATCGGTTAAAACTCACAAGTCCATTATTGTGATACAATCGCTCATGTGGATTCTAACACCGTTTTCATGGACTGTCAAAGCAAAAATCCGTCTGTAATTGCTCAAAATGGGCGTTTTTTGGTTTTATTTGCTGAAAAAAACATCGTTTATGATAATATCTACCAAAATTAACACGGCCCGTTCAAAAAATTCAGGTGTATTTTATATAATGACAATACTTTCTTTTCAGGATGTGCATAAAACTTACGGCCCGGATGTTGTTTTTCGGGCAATGAGTCTGAATTTCTATTCCGGCCAGAAAGTCGGCCTCATCGGCCCCAATGGATCGGGCAAAACCACGCTTTTTCGACTGATTTTAGGCACGGAAACGTCTGATCAGGGACAGATTACCTGCGCAAAGGACTTGAAAATCGGCTATCTGCCGCAGGAACCCATCTTCGATAAGCAGAAGACCGTCATGGAGGAAATGCACGACGGGATGGCAGAAATTCTGGATTTGCACCACAAAATCGAGGATTTTTGCCGAAAAATGGAGTCGCTTTCGGGTGGTGAACTGTCGGCGGCGATGAAAGAATATGATCGCCTGTGCCACCGGTTCGAGACCGAGGGCGGCTATGCGTATGAAGCTCGGATTAAGAGTATCCTCGCCGGACTCGGTATTGGCCCCGAGCATTATGACACGAAAACCGGGGCACTTTCCGGTGGGCAGCTATCCCGGCTGGGACTGGCAAAAGTGCTGGTTCGCGAGACGAATTTACTGCTGCTGGACGAACCGACCAACCATCTGGACTTGCAGGCGACAAGCTGGCTGGAATCATTTTTACGGGCTTACACCGGCTCGGTGATTCTAATCAGCCACGACCGGTACCTGTTGGACCGGGTCGCGGAAAAGATTGTCGAGTTGGAAAACTACAAAGCCCGCATTTGGAAGGGCAACTACACTCAATATGTTGAAACAAAGGAAACGGTCGCCTTGACCGAGGCGCGCGAGCACGAAAAACGCAAAGAAATGGTCGAAAAAACACTGGATTTCGTTGCCCGCAACATTAACCAGGAAGGCATGCAGAAAACCGCGAGAGGCCGGCGGACACGGTTGGAGCGACTGCTGAAAGAAAATCCTGACTACCTCGAAGTCGGCCAAACTGCCAAAACCATCCGCTTTTCATTCAAGCCATCTGAAGTCAAAAGCGACTGGGTGATGCGGGCGGAAAATATCTCTAAGTCTTTTGATGAGCTGACGTTATTTGAAAACCTGTCATTTGAGCTTGGTGCCGGAAACCGGCTGGGGATCACCGGGCCGAACGGCACCGGCAAAACCACACTGCTCAAACTGGCACTCGGAGAGCTTTCCGCCGATACGGGAAAAATCCGGCTGGGGCCGAACCTGAAAATCGGCTATCTTGACCAGCAGGCACTGACACTGAGCCCGGACAACACAATTCTTGAAGAAGCCCGCACGGCCCGACCGGAGTTGCTGCCGGAAGCGATCCGAAGCCGGTTGGGGACATTCCTGTTTACCGGCGACGATGTGTTTAAAAAGGTTTGCGATCTCAGCGGCGGTCAGCAAAACCGCTTGATGCTGTGCAAAATCGTGCTTTCCGAGCCGGATATTCTTGTTTTGGACGAACCGACCAACCATCTCGACATTGCCAGCCGGGAAATGCTGGAAGAGGCTTTGCTGGACTATAATGGGACGATCTTGGCGGTCAGTCACGACCGGTATTTTCTGGATCGGATCGCCGAAAGCCTGCTGATTGTCGGCGCTGATGAAGCCGGGAGTCGCAATACCGGCAAAGTGAGCCTAATCCAGACAGCATCGCCGGATACAGACGGCGTCTATTCCACTTATGCACAGAAAGTCCAACACCAAAAGCAGTTAGAAGAACAGCGGAAGCTGGAAGAAAAAAAGAAATCCAAGGCCGTTACCGCCGCTCCGAAGAATAAAACACCGGACCACCTGCGGCAGTTCAATAAATTCTCAGTTGAGCAGATCGAACAGCAAATCCACGAAACCGAAGCTGTTTTGGAAGAAATGCAACACCGGTTCGGCAATGAGGAGGTTTACCAAGACCACAAAAAAATGGCCCAGCACCAAGCCGACTTCGATGCCAAAAAGGGCCAATTAGACCTTCTTTATGAAGCATGGGAATATCGAACATCATAAAAACAGCTATTGGGTCTGTGAGATATGCTGTGGATAACTTGTTAGATTGTGTATGGTTGGTTTGTGAGGTTTTTTCATAAAATCACAGGCCTTAGTGTTGATAACACCGTTCCTGTTAAACTCACAGGCGTTTAAAACAGGTTTCCTGACAAGTTATCCACAGGGAAATTGATTAGTGATTATTGATAATTGATTATTCTTAAAGTAGTTACGTTAGAAGGCTCAGTTTCTCTCACAATTTCACTGTGCATATGATAAATACGAATAAATTCTTTTCTTTTATATTTTATTTACTACTCACTGCTTCCGCTCTGTGAGTCTCTACACTCACTTTGAAATGTGCAAAAAACTTCCAAAATCAAGCCCTTAAGCCTTTTCAATGACTGGATTTTCGGTTACATTATGTGGTCAAATATTGACTTAAAATTAGCTAAAACGAAGGAAAGAGACCCGAAAACGGAATTTTGAAGACGAGGATGCCATGAAAGTAAAATTCAACCGGTCGGCCCTGCAAGAAGCCCTGAATTTAGTCGGCAGCATTATCCCCAGCCGTACGCCTAAACCGATTTTGCAATGTCTGCATATCGCGACGGAAGAGGAATCGGTCCGGATCAGTGCGACGGATCTTGAAGTGGGCATTACTTGTCTTGTGTCTCAGGTTGAAATCGCCGAGCACGGCAGTATCGTTGTTCCGGCTGACAAACTGGCCTCGATTGTTCGCGAAAGTTTTGATGACGTTATTGAACTGGAAGCGACCGAGTCGGCTGTGTATCTGACCGGTTCGGACAGTCGGTTTACAATTTACAGTCATGACCCGGACCAGTATCCGGTGGTTCCCGGCTTTGAAGGTGAAGCGGACCTGGAAGTCAAGCTGGATCTGCTACAGGAAGGGATTGAGCAGTCAGTGTTCGCGGCGGCCAAGGAAAGCACCCGCTATGCACTCAATGGGATTCTCTGGGAAGTTCATGGCAAGAAGCTGGCTTTGATTGCAACCGATGGTCGGCGATTGGCCAAGACCACGGTCTCGCTGGAAAAGGGTGCGACCTTGCCCGAAGGTCGGATTATTGTGCCGGCAAAAACCATGAGCCTGCTGGATAAGATTCCGATGCGTGACGGCGGTACCGCGGCGATTCGGTTCGTGGATAACCAGATTGTGTTAGGTTGCGAAACGGTTGTGGTCAGTTCGACGCTGGTGGAAGGCAATTTCCCGAAATACGAAGATATTATCCCGAAAGATTATGACAACAAGCTGGAACTGCCGACCGATGCGGTTCTCAGTGCGGTTCGTCGAGCGGCCCTGCTGGCCAACGAGGATAGCAAGGGCATTAAGCTGTCGCTGGAAAAAGGCGCGTTGATCTTTACCAGCCGGGCGCCGGAAACCGGTGACGCTCAAATTGATATGGATATTGAATATGACGCCGACCCGATGGAAATTGGGTTTAACCCGCAATTTTTGATTGATGTTCTGCGTGTGATGAAGGCTGATACGTTTGAATTGCACTTGGGCAGTTCGGACCGGCCGGGACTGATAAAGAGCGGCAGCAATTTCCTGTATATCGTGATGCCGGTCAATCTGTAATCACGAAACGAAAGACCACGTTTTTGGCGGTAATGAATGAATCCTTATCCCAAAATTGTCTTAATATTAAAGCCTGGGCAAAAAGAGGTCGTTTCTTTAGATACTAATTGGTTGTATTTAAAATCCTTGAGCTATAGTTCACTTTATGCTCTTCTGGACGAAGAGAGTGATTATAAGCAGGTATTTAAAGGAACAAGTTTTCATACTCATGGTGGAAAAATAAAGTTTTGGAATAAAGGAAAAAAAGAGTTGTCCTTTATTGCAATTCCTTGCTCAGAAGAAGAACAACGGTTGCGTGGTGCTTCGGGTTGGCAAGCGGAACCCAGACTGCCGGGTAGTCAGATAGGCGATGAGCTGTTTTCTTATTTTCAGAAGCGGTCTCGCACATTTGAAAAAAACAGTGAGATTGTCGATGCCTGGCAACAGATCGTGCCACCGGCGATGCAGCAGTATTGCCGACTTGATAAACGGGTTGGCAGCACGCTTTATGTGCAGGTGATGGCCGGGCCTTATATGCATCAGGTGCAGATGGTTTGCAGTGAGTGGGTTCAGCAGTTCAGGCAGCAGTGTCCGCGGTGCGGGATTACGAAGATACGATTGACACCGATGCGGAACGGGCAATAAATTAAAGTTAAAATGTAAAATGCAATCCGCCTTCGTGTAAAACTACGGCGGACAAGAATTATGGAATCGTCTTTGGCGATGCTGTTTAAATAGATTCCTCGCTTCGCTCGGAATGACATACCCATGTTCGGTGTGACGTTTTGGGTAGATGCGGCACGGAAGCAGACATTCACAGGAGTAATGGATTTATGGCCGATCATAATTATGATGCCAGTAACATTAAGATTTTAGAAGGGCTGGAAGCGGTACGCAAACGGCCCGATATGTATATCGGTAACCGCCAGGAAGGCGGCCTGCATCACTTGGTTTACGAGGTGCTGGATAACTCGATTGACGAGGCGCTGGCCGGCCGGTGCGATCGGATTCTGGTACATGTGCATCTGGATGGCAGTTGTTCGATCGAGGACAACGGCGTCGGGATTCCAACGGAGATGCACGAGGACGCCGGCAAGAGCGCATTGGAAGTCGTACTCACCACACTGCATGCGGGCGGTAAGTTTGACGACAAGGCGTACAAGGTTTCCGGTGGTCTGCACGGAGTGGGTGTCAGTGTGGTCAACGCGTTGAGCGAACGGCTGGAAGCCGACGTCTGGCGAAGCGGGACGCATTTTCACTTTGAATGTGAACGCGGTGAGGCCAAGGGGCCGGTTCGGGAAATCGGTGAAACGAAAAAGCAGGGTACGCGGATTACTTTCCTGCCGGACGAGGAAATTTTTGAGACGACCGAGTTCAAATACGAGATTTTGCAAAAACGAATTCGCGAACTGGCTTACCTGAACGCCGGGGCGCATATTACGTTCCAGGACGACCGAGTTCAGAAGAAAGATGTTTACCATTATGAGGACGGTATTAAAGCGTTTGTCGAATATTTGAACGAAGGCAAGACATCGGCTTCTAAAATCATGGCCTTTTCCAAAGAAGATCCGGAAAGCGGCTTGGCGTGTGACTTAGCACTGCAATACAATGACAGCTATGCTGAAAACGTGCTGGCGTTTGCCAACAACATTCGCAATATCGACGGCGGCACACATCTGTCGGGGTTTCGTACTGCATTGACGCGAACGATGAATGCGTATGCCCGCAATGCTAACATGCTTAAGGCCGGCACAACGCCGTCCGGCGAAGATTTGCGGGAGGGATTGGTGGCGGTGGTTTCGGTAAAGGTGCCGGACCCGCATTTTGAAGCTCAGACAAAGGTACGTCTGTCCAATCCGGAAGTGTCCGGTTTTGTGGAAACAATGATTAACGAGCAGTTGGCGATTTACCTGGAAGAAAATCCCGCCGAAGCCAAGCGGATTTTGAATAAAGCGATTCAGGCGGCCGCTGCGCGTGAGGCGGCTCGCAAGGCGCGTGACCTGACACGGCGAAAAGGTGCACTGAGTAATACCAACCTGCCGGGCAAATTGTGGGACTGCTCCAGCAAGGACAAAATCGGGACTGAGATTTTTATTGTTGAGGGTGATTCAGCGGGCGGTTCGGCCAAAGGCGGACGCGACCGGAATATCCAGGCGATCCTGCCGCTGAAAGGTAAGATCCTTAACGTCGAAAAGGCCCGGCTGGAGAAGATGCTCGGCCATGAAGAAATTCGCACGATTATCAGTGCGCTCGGCACCGGCATCGGTACAGATGAGTTTGATCTTGAAAAATGCCGGTATGGAAAAATTGTACTGATGACCGACGCCGACGTCGATGGTGCGCATATTCGCACGCTGCTGTTGACATTCTTCTTCCGGCAGATGCCGCAGTTATTCGAGGAAGGGCGGATATTCATTGCCCAGCCGCCGCTGTATGAAATTCGCATCAAGGGCCAGAAAAAATCCGAATACATTCTCAATGAACATCAGATGCGGAAAACCTCTGAAAACCGCGGCCTCGAAGGTGCCCAATTGATGATTCGTGACAAGGATGGTGCTACCCGTGATGTGGAACCGTCCAAGCTGGCGTTTCTGGTCAAACTGATGAACGATGCCGAACGCAGTATCGCGATTTTGCAGCGGCGCGGCATTATTTTCCGCGAATTCGTCGAAACTCATTTTAACGGCGAGTTGCCGGTCTATCAGGTGCGTGCCGAAGGCCAAAACGAATACTATCATGATAAAGATACCTTCGAAAAACGGCTGGCTGAGTTGACCGCAGCCTCGCAGCAAACCGAAGAAGGCCCCGCTGACAGTGAGCAGGAAGCAACCTTTACCTCCGAAGAAATGCACGAAGTACTTCGGCTGAACGATATCGGGCGTCGGCTCAAGCAGGATTACGATCTCGACTGGCGGGACTATTTGCTGAAAGTTGAGCGAACCGTTTCCGGCGAAGAATTGCCGACGCGGTTTGTCATCGTCTGCGGCGAAAAAGAGCACCCGGTCGTCTCTCTGGAGCAAATTGCCCCAGCGGTACGGCATATCGGCTCGGCGGATATGGAGATCAAACGGTTTAAAGGTCTGGGTGAAATGAACTCTGATCAACTGTGGAGCACGACAATGGACCCAGAAAAGCGAACCCTGCTGAAAGTTCAGCTTGAAGACGCCGGCGAAGCGGACCGACTGTTCGGTATTCTGATGGGCGATAATGTCGAACAGCGGCGAAACTTTATCCAGGAACACGCACTGGAAGTGCAGAATTTGGACGTATAACGCCGATAGGATGAATGGCGTGCGATTTTTCGCTTGAAAATGAACGAAAACCCGTTCCAATAATAACGGATAACCTATTGAACGGAGGCAATTATGACACGAATAGTGACGATTTTGTTGTTAGCGGCGATAGTAACCCTGTCGGGCTGTCAGTTTTTTCAGGATCTTGGTGATAAAGTTACCGGTAAGTCCAAGGGAGAGATGACGGTTGCCGAGGAATCGGAAAAGGCCGCCCTGCAAAAGCAGATCGACAAAAAGTTCGAAAATCCCGTCGCGCATTACAAGCTGGGCGCTCTTTATCATGCCGATGGGCTGTATGACAAGGCCGAATATGAATATCGTACCGCATTGGGCTTTGACCCGGTTTATTACAAGGCGCAGGCGGCGATTGTGAAGGTCTTGCAGGACCGGGGCGAAGCGCCGCGCAGCAAGATGAGTGCGGATATTTACATGACGCAGGCAGCGGTTTCAGCGGAAGCGTCGATGCTGCTGGGCAAGGGCTTTCAGCAACAGCAATTAGACGAGTATGCTTTGAAATGTTACCAGCAGGCACAAACGCTGGCGCCGAATTCGGCGGTATTGTTTAAGCAGATTGGCTATTACTACCTGGCCAAAGGCGACCAGGTGCGGGCCGAAGAAAACCTGCGACGCAGTTTTCAACTGGACCCGTATCAATCGGAAGTTGCCGGCGAACTGGGACGCATGGGCGTGATGGTTCAGATTCCGAGAGAGCCGAAGAAGGATAAAGGCAACTGGCTGGACAGGCTGTGGAAAAAAGAAGAGGCCAAAGATCAGCAGGAGTAGCCGGCTTTTCTGTATCGAATTCAGTGATGTTTCAAAGGAGCAGGCATGAGAAGTATCGCAGCGTTTTTTCGTCAGCTTCTGGCCGCGCCGTTTAAAATCCTGCTTTTTGTGCTGGGGTTCTTTCATGTTTTCCCCCCGTTTTTAGTGCGGATCATTTGGCGACTTGGTGGCGAAATTGACTATGCCACTCGGCTGATCGGTGCGATCGGTAAGAAGGATTTAGCGGCCGCCCGGAAGGAGGCGGAGGCGCTGCTGCAACAAACACGCGACAGCCGGATTGCCGCGACGATCATTCTTTATGAATTCTATATTTGCCACAACGCCGAAGCGGTTCACAGATGGGTTATGCTGGCCGAGGAACTTGAATGCTCATGTTCCGAACTATTGTTGCAGGGAAAGCTGCTTCTATGTAACCGGATTGACGGTTATGAAGTTGAGGATATTGTCGGCCAAATCCTTTCGCGTAATGATTTGCCCATGAATTACACCTCGCTCGCTTATGCGGAGATGGCTGATAAACATATTGAAAATAAGCAGTGGGAGCAGGCGGACGAGATACTGGATCATGTTTTATCTATTGAAAACCATGCGATCAGTCACGGTCTGAAATGGATTACTGAGACGGCTCAGGGCAATCCCGAGAAAGGGCTGTCTCATTTGGAACAGTATCGAAAGGCGGGATTTGCTTCTTTTGTAACAGTCTTTGAGGCGGCGGGATATTATTACCTTGATGATTTAGATAAGGCCAAAGCATGTCTTTTGCGAGCAATGGATGAATATGGTGTGCCGAAAGACTATATCGCGTTTGTTAAGCCGGAACTGGCGTCGATGCTGGAAGAAGAGAGGGCGGCATGAGTTTGCAAACAGCACTATTCTTTCTGCCCGGCTTTATCATTGGCCTGACGATCCATGAGGCGGCCCACGCTATATCGAGTAAGTGGCTGGGTGACCGATTGGCAGAAAAGCAGGGACGCATTACATTGAATCCATTCAAACATTTGTCGCCATTGGGGACGGTTGTATTGTTTTGGCTGGGGTTTGGCTGGGGTAATCCGGTTCCGGTTAACCTGTATAACTTCAAAAATCCCAAACGGGATTATCTGCTGACTTCGCTGGCCGGGCCGTTGAGCAACTTGCTGTTATGTGTTATCGCATTGGCAATGCTATACTTGACAAACTGGATTGCAAAGCCGTTTTACGATCCGGCTATCCGGTGGATGGCCTGGAGCTATTATTGCCTGCGGTTCTTATGTGTGTCCACGCTTTATATCAACATGATTCTGGCAGTGGTGAACCTGATTCCAATTCCGCCGCTGGACGGCAGCAAGATCTGGCCGTGCCTGATTCCCGGGATGCGGCCAACGTATTCCGGAAAAATTATGTGGATGTGGATAGTTGTGTTGATCGTAATGATGAAAACCGGGGGCGTGAAACGCATTATTAATCCGGCGATCGACCTTATGCATACCTTAGTGCCAGGGGCACTTCAGAAACAGGTTGTGCGGCCGGAAACTTTTCCGGAAAACTTAGTTGCGCCGGATGACGCGGCAGTTTATGAATATGAAATCATCAAGTCCCCAAAGAGCTTTCATCTTTATTTTAAGCAGCAAGAGACCTGCCCGCCGAAGTTGCTGATACAGTGGGCTCATGAATATACGAAAACCCAGGGATTTCAGCCTTATGGCGAGACTTCGGAGGCGTGGATTCCTGAACAGGAGGGGGACTGGTTTGGTTTGGCTTGGGGGAATTACTGGATTAACGACCGGCAGGATATTCTGGGCATAAAAATAGAGTATTACCATGACCCCAATGAGCCTGAAGTTGAGGAGACAGCTTGGGGAACAATGAGTCTGTATATGAGTGAGCAGGCGGAAGAATGATTTGGGAGTATAGTTGATTTTTGTGAATCGATCTATACAATATATATAACAGTTAGATTTGTTATGCCGCTGGGATTTTATCGGCAATGGTGCTGAATAAAACCGGCGGTGTGGAGATTACATATAATACAAGTTTTCAGAATCGGGCTGTTTAACGGCCCTTACGAAAGGAGTGCAACATGAAGAAGAGCATTTTACTGTGCGTTGCGGTTGTCATTACATTGGCGGGCTGTCAAAGCTCGAAGGTGGAAAACATTGACATGGTGAATGATGACGGCAAGGCTGTGATGGGGCTGGATTATCGTGATTTTGACCAGGCGGCCGCCGCGATGGTCAGTTCGCTGGTTCGCTCCGGTTCGCTGAACAAAAAAGACGGCAGCCGGTATGTGGTGGCGACCGGGCGGATTATCAATGATACCATGCAGCGGATTGATACCGACCAGTTGATGGCCAAGGTCGAGCAGGAACTGATGAACAGCGGCCAGGTGGCAATGACCTCGGCGGTTGGCGACAAGGCCGCGACGTCAATGGTCTATGAAACACGGGACTTGCGGGATTCTGAGCATGCCGATGAGTTTCAGGACAGCACCCTGCCGGCTAAGCGTCAGTTAATCGCGCCGGAATTGAGCATTTCAGGCAAAATCCTGCAGCGCAACGTCAAATACGGCAGCAACAAGCAGCAGGTTGAGTATTACTTCCAATTGCGCGTGACCGATCTGGCGACGGGCTTGAGATTCTGGCAGGAAGAAAAAATCATCGGCAAACGCGGTTCCGACAAAATGGTATCATGGTAGAGTTAAGTCAAAAATCAAAAAGTAAAATTGTGGAATCGCCTTCGGCGATGCTGTTTGAATAGATTCCTCGGCTGCGCTCGGAATGACAAACTGATGTTCTGAATGATGTAGGGCGGAGGTTTCGAGTTTAACGAAAACTTTTTTCGAAGGGGAGCAATATGAAAAAGACGATTTTTATTGCAATGCTGATCAGTCTTATCGGTAGCGTTTTTGCGGCCTCCTCTGTGGAGCGGACTGTTAAAGGTGTTGGCAAAACCCGCCAGCAGGCCGTCAAAAACGCACTTTATGAAGCGGTCGGTCAGGTGCAGGGCGTGACGGTGACCTCCGGAGTCGCGACGTCAGCGGCAGCAGTTGGCAGTATTGACGTGACGCGCGAAGAGGTCGATAAGTCGATCGAGATGGAGAGCATCTCCGTCCGAGGCCAAAGCGATATCAGTCTCGTACAGGCCGAGGGACTGGTCAAGTCGTATGAAGTGATTGAGGAAAAACAGGCTGACGACGGGACATGGCAGGTGACGGTAAAAGTGCAGGTCTATGACTATGAGTCACCGGTAGCATCCAACAAATCTACTTTGGCCGTATGGGCTTTTGAAATTCCAGTTCAGCCGTGCATGTTTGGCGACGTGCGGGTGGCTCCTAACGAGGTACACCGGCAGTTTGTCCAGCGAATGACAACTCTGCTGCGTGACAGCGGACGGTTTAACCTGCTGGACCGAACGCATGACCAAGCGTTTCGCGAAGAACGCAACATTATGAAGTCAGACGATACCGGAACGGCTCAAAAGGCCTGGCTGAAGAATGTCGAAGGGGCCGATTACTTGGTGACAGGGCGTATTCGTCGGTTTGAAATTACAACCGAGGTTAAACCACTGCCGACTACCGGTATTCGCAGTGAAGAGTTTCGAGGCTATTTTGTCGCTGAGCTTCAGCTTTTAGTGCCTGCGACACGGCAGGTGGCCTATTCGCATGAATACCGGATGAAGCTGAAACACCCGGAAATCAAGGCGTTAGCGGAAGATTGGCGGCGAGACGAACGGGATTTTGACCAGATTAAGGACACTTTTATGGATTTGGCGGCTCACCAGGTGGTTGAGGATGTGCTCAACGACTTGTCGCCTGTACGGGTGGCTGTGGCCGGAGCGGACGGGCTGATTCTGGATCAGGGCGGAAGCCGTATGAAACCCGGCTGTCTGTATGAGGTTTTTGCCGCCGGGCAGACCATTCGTGATCCCCAGACAAAAGAATTACTTGGCAAGGCTGAAAATAAGGTGGCGACCTTAAGAGTGACGCGGGTTCTGCCGAAATTCAGTTATGCCGAGTTTGTCGATGGGTTCACCGACAAACTCAAGGCCGGTCAGGTTTGTCGGCTGCACCCGGCTTCGAAGATTTTTAAGGCACAGGAACCGGAGGGCGGCATGAAAAGCCGGATCGAACGAACCGGCTCCGGCGGCGTCCGCCTGCCGTTCGATTAGAACATCGTGTCTTTTCCGGGTGGCATTCCCTTGCGAAGCAAGGGGATGGATGATATCGTGGGACCACCCCTTTGAGCAAGCTCAAAAGGGTGCCACTCAATTTAGAAGCAGCGAATATGGCAAACTGATTATACAGGCCCGTTTTACGGGCCTTTTTTGTTAGTTTAGGGCAAACAAGGGCGGTTCGGCTTGCATTTTCGCGTAATTATGCGATACTTTCCGGCATTATAATTGTGAATAACCAGTGATTTTGGAGTCAACATGGGACTTTTTAGTAAAACAGTCAGCTATTTAAAAGAACATCTGGGAAAGACCCGCCAGAAAATCGCCAGCAGTCTGTCATCGATCCTGACGCTGGGGCGGGATATCGATGATGATTTGCTGGATGAACTGGAAGAAACGCTCATTAGCGATGATATTGGCGTCGAAACCACTGACCGACTGATTGAAGATTTGCGCAGTGCCTATAAAAAAGGACAAATCAAGAAAACGGACGATATTTTACCCTTTTTAAAGGAACACATGAAGACCTACTGGCCGGAGCAGGATCGACAGCTCAATACCGCCGCATCCGGACCGACGGTGATTCTGGTTGCGGGGATTAACGGCTCCGGCAAGACCACCAGCATCGCAAAACTGGCTTATATGCTAAATAAATCGGGCAAAAAGGTCATTGTTGCCGCCTGTGACACATTTCGGGCAGCCGCAGTTGAGCAGCTGACCATCTGGTCGGAACGCATCGGTGTGCAAATTGTCAAGCACAAGTCCGGCGCCGATCCGGCGGCGGTTGCTTATGATGCCGTGCAGGCAGCGGCGGCGCGGGATGTGGACTATCTTATTTTAGACACCGCCGGTCGCCTTCATACGCAAAAGCATTTGATGGAAGAACTTACGAAAATTCGTAAGGTCATCACCAAGCATATTCCGGACGCGCCGCACGAGGTGATTCTCGTCGTGGACGGCACGACCGGGCAAAACGCGATTATGCAGGCCAAAATGTTTACCGAGGCGATTCAGGTGACAGGTATTTTCCTGGCCAAGCTCGACGGCACCGCCCGCGGCGGTATTGTCATCGCCATCAAGGATATGCTCGATATCCCGGTCAAATTCGTCGGCCTCGGCGAAACCCCGGAAGATATCGCCGAATTCGACCCGGAAGAGTTCGTCGAAGCGTTGTTTAATTAGTTGCCAAAAACAGAAAACCACGGATTACACGGATTGTCACGGATTCATAAGTTATTTAATTAAAAAGAGTTGTCATCTAATAACTAAATTATATACTAAAATGTTAAACAAATAGTATTTTAAGCTGTGTGTTAGAATTGCTCTCCTGTTTACATGCCGTTTTTGTGCTCTGGGGGACATTTTTGAGAGTCCGTGTTTTTATAACCCTTGACAATGCTGTTAGTTAGGCTATAATGGGCCGTTTTATAGATTAAACTACTGTTGAAAAGGACGTAGCAATGTTTGTATTAGGAAAAGTAAGTCGTGCATTTGCATAGGGTTACAATGGATTGTGCCGCCGGGGGGTCGATGCGCAGGCTTCTTTTGAATGATAGGTGCTCTTTCGAGACTTGGCAGAACGGGTTTTTCGGAGAGGGTCGAATGAAATAGGGATTGAACACAATCTGTTCCATCCGATTCGGTCATCCGATGACCGGATCTGTTGTATTTCTGTTGAGTTGAAGTGGCCACCCGTCAGGGTCCACTTTTTTTATTGCCTTTTCGGAGGCAACGTTATCGATGAGCTAAAACAATGAATGATCGCCGATTCGGTGGCCGCTTTGGAACGGCACGGTGATCAACAGTTAGGAAAAGGACGAGATGAATCAGGAATTGATCAGGATTATTGAGAACATCGCCCGGGACAAGAATATTGACAAAGAGTCGATTTTCCAGGATCTGGAGGCAGCGATGGTATCGGCGGCGCGTAAGCATTTCGGTATTCAGCACAATACCGAGGTTGAAGTAGCGGTGCATCTTGACCGCGCGACCGGTGATATCCGTGCGTTTAAGGACGAAGTGGAAATTGATATTCGGCAACTCGGCCGGATTCCCGCACAGACTGCCAAGCAGGTGATGATCCAGAAGATCAAAGCTGATGAGCGTGACAGTATCTTTACCGAATATATCCAGCGCAAGGGAGAGATTGTCAACGGCATTGCCGGCCGGTTCGAAGGCGGCTCGCTGATTGTTAACCTCGAAAACCGCGTCGAAGCGGTCATGCCCAAGAGCGAACAGATCACCGGTGCCAGCCACCATCCGGGTGAGCGTGTGCGGGCGATGATTTTAGACGTTCGAGAGCAGTCTAACCAGATTAAGATTGTCCTGTCCCGGACACATCCGGATTTCATCCGCAAACTGTTCGATCAGGAAGTGCCGGAAGTAGCCGAAGGGATTATCAGTATCAAGTCTCTGTCGCGTGAAGCGGGGTATCGCACCAAGATTGCTGTGGATACGATGGACGACAAGGTTGATCCGGTCGGTGCCTGTGTCGGTGTTCGCGGCAGCCGAATTCGCAACATTGTCGATGAACTCGGTGGCGAAAAGATTGATATCGTCCGCTGGAGCGATTCGTCGCAGGTGCTGATTGCCAATGCCCTGATGCCCGCGAAGGTTAGTGAAATTGCGATTTGTTTTGAACTGGGTCGGGCGACTGTTGTTGTGACTGAAGACCAGTTATCGCTGGCCATCGGCAAACACGGCCAGAATGTCCGGCTGGCGGCCCGGCTGACCGGCTGGGATATCGACATCCTGACACCGAAGGAATACAACAAGGAAGTGGACCGGCTGGATGCCTGCCTCAAAGCTATCGAAGGCATTGACGACAGCTTTACCGACAAATTGCTGGCACTGGGTATTATTTCGGTGCTGGACCTGGAAGAAGTGGGTGTCGAGCCGCTGGTCGAAGAGCTGGAAGTTGAAGAAACACTTGCTCAGCAGATTATTACGGCTGCGGAAGAGGCGGCCAAAAAGGCCGCTGCCGAAAGCACCGCGGCGAAAGAACTGCTGGATCAGGAAAAGAAAAAATAATCAAATGGCGGAAACTCCGCCGGCGTCGAGCGGTAATGCTCAAATAATATTTTTAGGGAGATGGTTTTGGCCAAGGCGACCACAAGAGTACATTTACTTGCCAAGGAATTAGGCGTTAAGAGCAAGGCAATCATTGAAAAATGTCAGGCCGAAGGTTTGGACCAGGTTAAGAACCACATGTCCACGATTTCAGCGGGCCTGGCGGCAACGATTCGCGAGTGGTTCAGTGAAGGTGAGCATTCCACGACCGTGGAAAAGACCTCGCGTGTGGACCTGGAAAAAGTGCGCGTCAAACGCAAGAAAAAAGAGGTGCCGCCTGAACCGCCCGCAGAGGAAGCTGAGGCCGCACCGGCTGAAACGGAAGCTGCTGTGGTTGCCGAAACTGCGCCTGTTGAGGTGCCCGCTGAGACTGCACCGGTTGCCGAAGCCGCTCCGGAGGCACCCGCTGAAGTTGTTGAAGCTCCGACAGAACAGCAGCCTCCGACTGAAGAAGAAAAACCCGAAGAACCCAAAGCCGAACCTGAGCCTCAGCCCGAACCCGAACCGGCTCCCGAACCTGAGCCAGAGCCGGAACCCATTATCCCGGCCGGACCTATGCTGGAAAAACCCAAGCCGGCTGTTCTTTCAGGCCCCACGGTTATTCGTGTGGAAGAACCGGAACCGGAACGCCCTCGTCGTCACCACCGTCCAACCGGCCGCGGCCGCCACGATGCGCCGCTGTCAGAACCGGTGATGCCGGTTGCCGACGCTGCCGGCGGCGGTAAAGGCAAAAAACGGGCCGGGCGCGCCAAAACGCACGGCCGTAAGAAAGAAGCCGGAGAAGGTGAAGGGCGTCCTCGCGGTGATGTCAAGCGGATGCGTTCGCGTGACATGGAAGAACGTCAGGCACGCCTGCGAGCGGCCAAAGGCCTGTCCTCGCGATCCAAGCCTTCGCGCCGCATTGAAGCCAGGAAAGCCAGCGAGGTGTCGGCTCCCGTCGAACGACCTGAAACCGCGACCGTGGCCGAACCGATTACGGTCAAAGACCTGTCATCCGCACTGGCGGTTCGTGTTGGCGAAATTATTACCAAGCTCATGAGTGAAGGCGTGATGGCGACGGCGAACCATGTGATTGCGACCGATGTCGCCGAGATGGTGGCGATGGAATTCGGCACCGAGCTGACTGTTGAGAAAAAGAAAAGCGTCCTCGAAGAAATCGAGCAGCAGTTTACTGAACGTCCGCATGACAATTCAGTCAAGCGACCGCCGGTAGTGACGATGCTGGGCCATGTGGACCACGGTAAAACAAGCCTGCTGGACCGCATTCGCTCCAGTAGTGTCGCCGAAGGCGAAGCCGGCGGGATTACCCAGCACATCGGTGCTTACCAAGTTGAACTGAATGGCAAGAAAGTAACGTTCCTCGATACGCCGGGCCACGAAGCGTTTACGGCGATGCGTGCCCGCGGTGCGAACATGACTGACATTGTTGTGCTGGTGGTCGCAGCTGACGACGGGCTGATGCCTCAGACGATTGAAGCGATTCACCATGCCAAGGCCGCAGAAGTGTCTATTATCGTGGCATTAAACAAGATTGATATCCCCGGTGTCGATGTCAACCGCGTTTACGGTCAACTGGCCGAACACGAACTGACGCCGGCCGAATGGGGTGGCAATACTGAAATTGTCAAGACCAGCGCCATTACCGGCGAGGGTATCGAAGACCTGGTGGAACATCTGGATTACCAGGCTGAGTTGAATGATTATAAGGCTGACCCCGGCATTGGCGCCTGCGGCTGGGTGGTTGAGTCTAAGATGTCACAAACCAAAGGTCCGGTCGCGACGGTATTGGTTAAAGAGGGCACGCTGAAAAAGAGCGATGTCCTGCTGGCCGGCGGGGCGTTTGGCCGCGTACGAACGATGACCAACAGCCGGGGCAAGAGTGTTAAAAAAGCCACTCCCGCGATGCCGGTGGAGATTACCGGTCTTGACAGTGTACCGACGGCGGGCGATAAATTCTATTGCCTGGAAGACGTCAACAAGGCCAAGCAGGCGTCAGACGAAATTAAGAGTGCAACCCGCGAAGAAACGCTGGCCAAGCGTTCGCAGGTGACACTGGATAACCTGTTCTCGCAGATCGAAGCCGGTAACGTCAAAGAGCTGAACCTGATCGTCAAGGCTGACGTGCAAGGCTCGGTGGACGTGCTGATGAAATATCTCAGTGAGCTGAGTACCGATGAAGTGAAGATCAAGATTATCCACGCCGCGGTCGGTGGTATCAGCGAGGGCGATGTCGTGCTGGCGGAGGCTTCTTCAGCGATTATCATTGGCTTTAATGTTGTTCGGGACGAGCGTGTCCGACAGATTGCCGACAGCCAAAAAGTTGATATCCGTCTTTACAATGTTATTTATCGGATTACCGAAGACCTCAAGGCGGCGATGGTTGGCCTGCTGGAACCGGAATACGAAGAAAAATCGCTGGGTCGCCTGATTGTTCGCAATACCTTTAAGGTGTCCGGGCTGGGGACGATTGCCGGCTGTTATGTTTCCAGCGGTCTGGTGAACAAGAATGCCAAACTGCGGCTGATTCGCGATAATATTGTTGTTCGCGATAACTGTGTGATCGATTCGCTGAAGCACTTTAAGGACGATGTCAAAGAAGTCAAGTCCGGGCTGGAATGCGGCATCAAGGTTGTCGGTTTTGATGACATCAAGGTCGAAGATGAATTTGAGGCATACGAAACGGTTGAAGTGGCCCGCACGCTCTAATGAGCCGGTGCGATAAGTTTTTAAGGAACTCGAATTATGTCTCCTTCCAGACGACAGCAGAAAATAGCACGGGTCATCAAGGAATCGGTCAGCCGGACGATACAATCTAGGCTCAGCGACCCGCGCGTGACAGGGTTGATCAGTGTCACCGAGGTGGATATCTCGCCGGACTCAAAAAACGCGACGGTGTATCTGAGTATTTTGGCCCCGGGTGACGAAAAGGCGCCGGACAGGGCATTTAAGGCGATCAACCATGCCGCCGGACATATCCAAGCACAACTGGGGCGTGACCTGGCGGGGCGAACCTGTCCTCATCTGCATTTTGAACAGGATGATAAAGTGAAAAAAACGCTGGAAACCCTGCGGTTAATCGAACAGGCCCAGCATGAATACGAAGAACATCCGCTGATTGATGACGCGGCGGAATCAGAATCTGACGATCAGGAACTGTAGGTGAACGCATGAAAGACAGCAAACTGTACAGCCCGAAAGTAACCAAACTGTTTCGTTCGCTCAAGCGAAAACACGGTGCGGCCGAAACGCCGAAGTATGACGACCCGGTGCAGGCCGTAGTGGATGGACTGGTGATTGAGTTTATGAAACAGGCCGATGCGGTGAAAGCGTTAAAACGCATGAAGGGCCACTTTGTCGATTTGAACGATGTGCGCGTCTGCCGCAGCGAGGAAATTCTTGAGGTGTTCCGCGATGATTCGCCGGAAGCTGAAAGAAGCGCCGAGGCGATTACGCAAACTCTGCATACGATCTTTGATAAATACGACAAAGTGACACTGGAGACGCTGGGCCAGGAAGGCAAGCGGCAGGCTCATAAGGAACTGGAAGAACTGGCCGGGATTACCCCGTTTGCGATCAGCTATTGCTTTGTCACGGCATTGGGCGGTCATGCGATTCCGCTGAACGCGGCCATGATTGGATATTTGCGCGACCATGAACTGGTGCATCCGGATGCGGACGGGCATGAGATTGCCGGTTTCCTGGAGCGGCAGATTTCCGCAGCTGACGGCTTTACGTTTTATACGGTGCTGAAAACTGAAGTGGAGACTATTAAGCCCGCGACTAAAAAGAAAACGGCCGCCAAGAAAAAAACGACTAAGAAAAAGACGGCGACCAAGAAGGGCACAGCTAAAAAGAAAACCGCGACAAAGAAAAAAACAACCGCTAAAAAGGCTGTGAAAAAAACCACGACCAAAAAAGCGACTAAAAAGAAAACGAGTAAGAAGAAATAAAACCGTAAATAAGTACCGATGTATTGGGAAGGGTAGTATTTTGTCAGAAAACGTATTAAAACTGGGCATTCCGAAAGGCAGCCTGCAAAAGGCCACATTTGATTTGTTTGAAAAGGCCGGCTTTAACGTCACCGGGTTCGAGCGGAGTTATTTTCCGCGGATCGACGATCCGGAAATCCAATTGATCATGCTGCGGGCACAGGAAATGAGCCGCTACGTCGAAGACGGTGTGTTGGATGCCGGCTTTACCGGTTATGACTGGATTACGGAAAACGATTCGGATGTTCATGAAGTGTGCGAACTGCAATACAGCAAGGCGACCTCGAATCCGACACGCTGGGTGCTGGCGGTACCGAACGAATCGGGGATTGACAAACCCGAAGACCTTGAAGGCGGCATCATCGCGACCGAGCTGGTCGGCGCGACCAAGCGTTACTTTGCCGACAAGAACATCAACGTCAAGGTGGAATTCAGCTGGGGCGCGACCGAAGTAAAAGCGCGGCTGGTCAGCGGTATTGTCGAACTGACCGAGACCGGCTCGTCGATCAAGGCCAATAACCTGAAAATTATCGATACGCTGCTGACTTCGACTACGCGGTTCATCGCGGGAAAGAGCGCCTGGGCCGATGACTTCAAACGGCAGAAGATCGAAAGCCTGGCCATTCTGCTGAACGCCGCGATTGACGCCAAGACCCGCGTCGGTCTGAAAATGAACGTCAAAAAAGACGACCTGGATGCGATTGTCAAGCTGCTGCCGGCGGAAAAAAGCCCGACGGTTTCAGCGCTGGCCGACTCGGACTATGTGGCTATCGAAATTATTGTGGAAGACAAGGTCGAACGCGAACTGATTCCCCAGCTCAAGCGGGCCGGGGCGTCGGGAATTTTCACGTACCCGTTGAACAAAGTCATTCATTAAGCTCATATTTATAAGGAATACCGAACATGGCAGGACATTCCCATTGGGCGGGCATTAAGCATAAAAAAGCCGCCAACGATGCGAAACGCGGAAAAATCTGGAGCAAGATCGCGAGGATGATTATCATGGCCGCCAAGGCCGGCGGCGGCGACCCGGGCCAGAACCTGACGCTGCGCTATGCGATTGACAAGGCCAAGGGCGCCAACATGCCCAAGGACACGATTGAAAAGGCCATCAAAAAAGGCACCGGCGATCTGGGTGACGTGACCTATGTCGAGGTGCTGTACGAAGGCTATGCGCCGGGTGGTGTGGCAATTATGGTTGAGGGTGTGACGGACAATCGCAACCGGACGGCACCGGAAATCAAAAAGCTGTTTGAAAAACGCGGCGGCTCACTCGGCGCCAGCGGATGCGTCAACTGGATGTTCAAGAAAAAGGGCCTGATCACCGTCAAAACGGATGCCGCCGAAGAAGAGGCACTGATGGATATTGCCTTGGGCGCCGGTGCTGAGGATTTTGAGAACATCGGTGAGATTTACGAAATCACCTGCGAGCCGGATGCGTATGACGACTTGAAGACCGCACTGGAAGAAGGCGGCATTGCGACCGAATCGTCAGAACTGTCGATGGTGCCGGAAAATACGGTTGCCGTTGACGATGCGGACGTGGCGAAAAAGATTCTGAATCTAATGGAAGATTTCGAGGACCACGACGACGTGCAGGAAGTTTATGCCAACTTCGACATCCCCGACGATATCCTGTCACAGATTCAGTAAAAAACAAAAGCGTGGAGCGATAGCGACACGACGCAATACAATCAAGGCGAAGCGGCCCAAAACCGCCTCGCCTTTTTTATTTGCGGATTAGCTACCAATCCGATAGGATGATGATATGGACAAAATCGGTAAACATGTGATTTTTCGGGGGCGTGTGCAGGGGGTGGGGTTTCGCTATACGACGCAGCGGGCTGCCAATCATTACGGCCTGACCGGCTTCGTCAAGAATCTTCCCGACGGGACGGTTGAGGCGCTGTTCCAGGGGACCGCCGCGAATATTACTGCCTGTATGGATGAAATTACCGACAACCTCGGCGGCTACATTCGCGATATTACTGCCAATCAGCGGCCCGTTAATCCGCAGTATCAAGACTTTCGGATTTCTTATTAGGCCCGAAAAAGACTTTCAAAATCTTGCAATGAATCTTGGTGCCGCGGCGTCTATCATGGGCGGCGGCTCTGCTAACAATGGGGGCTTTGAAGTGTTTTAATGGGCGAATATTGAAAAGGTCTCAATATGCTGAATTATCGACACAAAAATTTCATCCTTGCTGTGGTATTATTCATTCAGATAGCGGCAGTCCATTCCGTTTATGCCGGGGGTTCTCAGGCTGACTACGACCGGGCGGCGGCACTTCGCGGCCAGACATCGGGCAAGGTTTTCGGCCAGACGATTAAGCCGCACTGGTTGGGTGAAGACCAATATATGTGGTATCGCAGGGCTACCGGTACCAAGACATATCAATTTATGCTGGTTGACGCGGAAAAGGTGAGTTGCCGGCCGGCGTTTGATCATGCGAAGCTGGCGCAGGCGTTAGCCGAAGCCGGTGTTAAAAATATTCAGGCAGACCGGCTACCGCTGGACAAATTGGAGTTTCATCTTGCAGACGATACATTGACATTCCAGCATCGCGGCCGTAAGTGGCAGTGCAGACTATCCGACTGCAAATTGACTGACTTAGGCGAAGTTTCGGAAGAATCGTTGCCGAATCTGCTGGGCGACAATGCTCCGGTGCCCAGCCCGGGCGGGCGTGGGTCGGTTTATTTGACATTTGAGAATCGTACAGACGGGCCGGTGAAAATATTCTGGCTCAATGCCGGCGGAAAGCGACAAGGTTACGGGTCGCTTGATGCGGGACAGCAGCGACGACAGCATACCTATGCCGGTCATGTCTGGCTGGCGGCCGATGCGGACGGTAAGGCGATTGCAATTTATCAGGCCGAAGATGAAAATGCCAAGGCGATTATCGGCCTGCAAACACCGCCGGGAAAACCCCGTCAGGCCAGGCCCGTTCGGCGCCCGCAGCGCCCGCAAAACCTCTCGCCGGATGAGCAGTGGACGGCGTTTGTTAAAGAATATAACGCTTATCTGAGATCTGAAAGCTCCGGTCAGGAGTTTCAACTGACCACTGATGGAACCGCGGACAGTGCCTATACGAACCGCTTTTTCTTTTCGCCGGATTCGGCGAAGCTAATGGTCATCCGTCGCAAAAACGGCGAGAGACACACGGTCCATTTCGTCGAGTCATCGCCGACCGACCAGCTTCAGCCCAAGCTGCATTCGTTTCATTATTACAAACCCGGTGACGATATTGGCAGTGAACGACCGTATTTGTTCGATGTGAAAACACAGACAAATATTTCGGTTAGCAGTGACCTGTTTGCTAATCCCTATCAGATGCACAGCTACCGCTGGTCACCGGATTCGAGCCGTTTTACGTTTGTCTATAATCAACGCGGCCACCAGGTACTGCGTGTTGTTGCCGTTGATGCAGTGACCGGCACCGCTCGTGCGATGGTCGATGAAACCAGCGAAACCTTTGTTTGTTATTCTCACAAATTTTTCTGTCGGCATCTCAATCGCACGGATGAATTAATCTGGATGTCCGAGCGTGACGGCTGGAATCATTTGTATTTGTATGATATGAAAACGGGTAATGTCAAAAATCAAATTACCCGCGGGCAATGGGTTGTGCGAAACGTCGAACATGTGGATGTTCAAAACCGGCAAATCTGGTTTACCGCCGGCGGGATGACAACCGGTCAGGATCCGTATTATCTGCATCATTGCCGGATTAACTTCGACGGCACCGGCCTGACCGTACTGACCGAAGGCGACGGCACACATTCGGTGCAGTTTTCACCTGGACGTAAATACCTGGTCGATACCTACTCGCGTGTGAATCTTCCGCCGGTGCATACATTACGTCGAGCCGACAACGGCAAAAAGGTCTGCGACCTCGGCAAGGCTGACTGGAGTGCGTTGTTGAAAGCCGGCTGGCAAGTGCCCGAACCGTTTTCTGCCCCGGGGCGTGATGGGAAAACGTCGATCTATGGCGTGATCTACCGCCCGACGAATTTTAACCCGGATGCAAGCTATCCGGTGATTGAAAGTATTTATGCCGGGCCGCACAGTAATCACGTTCCCAAACGGTTTCGGTCGTATTTTGGTCAACAGAAAATGACAGAGCTTGGTTTCATTGTCGTGCAGATTGACGGTATGGGAACGTCCAATCGCTCTAAAAAATTCCATGACGTCTGCTGGAAAAATCTGGCGGACGCGGGTTTTCCCGATCGGATTGCCTGGATCAAAGCGGCTGCGAAGAAATATCCTTATATGGACATCTCACGCGTCGGCATTTACGGCGGCTCGGCAGGCGGACAAAATGCCGCCGGTGCAGCCATGCAGCATGGCGATTTCTACAAGGCAGCTGTGGCCGACTGCGGATGCCATGACAACCGCATGGACAAAATCTGGTGGAACGAACAGTGGATGGGTTACCCGGTAGGGCCGGAATACACGGCCAATTCCAACGTGACGCTGGCGAAGAATTTAAGCGGAAAATTGCTTCTGATTGTCGGTGAATTGGACCGCAATGTGGATCCCGCCTCGACGATGCAGGTGGTCAACGCCCTGATCAAAGCGGACAAGGATTTTGACCTGCTGGTGATTCCCGGTGCCGGTCACGGCGCCGCCGGAACCGCCTACGGCCAGCGCCGGCAGGCTGACTATTTCGTTCGCCATCTTCTCGGCGTCGAACCGCGTTTTCAGTAAACGGGTATTCGTCATATAACTGCCACAGGCAGTCTCGGATGTTGCCGTGGTTTTTGTGGAACAGGTTTTCCAGATCTGCATCAGCCAACTTGTTATCGGGAATCGGCAGGGCATTGATAATGCGTTTGAGCAATTTCGGGCTTGGGCGATGTAAGACAAGCGTTGGCAAAAGTCCTTCCTGATGACTGGTGATGACCAGACCGATACGATGTTTATACAGTTTACGTTTGATCGGTTTAAATCGCCAGAAGGGCAGGTGGCACGCGCCGTCAAAAAACAGCACGCTGCCGACTTCCATCGCATCGACACATTCTTTGATGGTTGACCATGGCAGTTTTGTGTCGAGATTTAGAAAAAGTGATTCTGTCTGAAATCCCTTTTGTGAGAAATGTTTTTGAAGATTTCGCAGCAGGGTGGTTTTGCCGCTGCCGTGCGGCCCGACAATCGCGGCAGTGTAATTCAGTTGTTCCAGCCGATCGGCGATTTGCTCAAGGGATTCGCCGTCGGCTAAAAAGCCCAGTGCTTCCAGTCGATGTATAGCGAACGGATTGTCCTTGGCTCGAATCATATTATGCTAACTTCAAAAAGTAACTGCGATGCTTTGTCATACCCGCGAAGGCGGGTATCCAGCGGAGCCAGAATAGATTCCCGCCTGCGCGGGAATGACATAATAGAAAAGGAATCGGCCTTTGGCCGATGCTGTTTAAATAGATTCCTCGACTGTGCTCGGAATGACGCTGTAAGCGTTTGTGGTAACCACAATGAACATGCTATTTTATGAACGAGCATCATGAGCCGCCAGAGCTTCCGAGAACGATTTCCTGTCCATCCGGGGCAACGAGGATGTCAGTTCGGCTGAATTTTTTATCCACTTCCAGCTCGACTGCCCAGATGAGCGAAATTAACCGGCCCGAGAATGAATACGGCCCGGCCGGTAGTGTCCATTCAAACCGCCGCTGATCCGTCGGCTGCGGCAGGTCCAGTACAAACTTTTCGGCAATGCCCGCATCTTCGGTGCCTTTACCCTGTGTGTACCAGATCAGTCGAACACAGGCGTTCTTCGGCACGCGGTCGTGCTGCCAGCTTACTGTGCCGCTGATTTCCTGACCTGGCTGATACGTCGTCTGATTTTGATCTAATTCTATGCGTATAGAACTCATAGCTTCGCCTCTTAGAAGGTGACGGTTTTCGGGGAAATAATAATTTTGTACGACTGTTTGACATCCGGCCAGAATTTAATGTCGCCGCGAACATCCAGTGACCAGATGATTTTGTTGTTATCCGCCTCGAAGGAGTGCATGGTATCAGCGGGAATCACGAAACCGATGCTTCCGGCTTCAATCTGGTAACGGTCCTGTGTGTCGAGCAGTTCCATCTCGAAGAAGGTGTTTTTGTCGGTGCGTGTATTGGTGCCAACGCGATAGGTGGCCTCTTCGCGACCGGTCAGCTTGACGGTCAGGTTGCGGATGCGATGAGCCTTGCCGCTGGCCTGCCAGTTGATCATCCCCGATGTGCCCGGGTGCAGTTTTTCCGGCTGCAGGACCAAACGGTAACGTGGGTTCAGCAGTGCCAGCAGTTGATAAAAGATGGCCACGATCAATCCCAGTCCAACTGCGACGAACGGGATCAGGAAAATCGTCAGGAACCATTCAGGCTGGTCTCTTTTGAAGCCTTGCACGACCAGGTAAAGAAAGACCGATACAATGCCATTCCAGAACAGGCAAATGGCAATGACGACCAGCAGTTTTTTCAGTGGTGTTGAATCCGGTGTTAAAAAGGTTTGTCCGTCCGGGATGTCGTCGCCGCTGTCCGGAAGCCATGCGGCCTGACCGGTCTTGGGACGATGACGCAAACCGGCAATGAGAACCGCCGCACCGATAACAACGAAAGGTATCGGGAACAGGCCAACTGCGTTTCGAATAGTTAAATCGCGAACCAGTACCGCCTGACTGGGACGTTCGGGATTCACATAACAAACCGGATTCTCGGCATTTTTGTACTGATCGACCACTTCCTGTTTGCCGTGATAGCCGCTGCTGGAGCCGCCGATGAAGTCATAGCGGTCAGCAGTGTACTTTTTTTCATTTAATGTGTATTCATACACAATGTCAATGCTATAGGTGTTACCGTCATCGCCGTCGTGGACACCGACTTCCGCCGAAACAATCCGACAGGGCGTTTCAACCCAGTTCCTGGCCTTCCATATGCCGAGCAATGGTCCAATCAACAGCATGTAGGCAAACACCGAACCAATGCAGAAAAATGCCAGTCCGAACATAATCAGAAAATTCTTTTGATTCATTTTCTTTCCGGCTTTGGCGGCTTTCGAGGCTTTGGTTCGTTTGAAAAACCATGTTCCATAGATTCCCCCAAGCCCGACCAGGATAAAAATCAGTGGGATCAACATGAACGGGATAATCGTCCATTCCGCTTCTTTTTGGACAAGCTCCCGGATCATGACCACGATAAAAAATGTTCCCATGCCCGCAAAAACCGAAAAGAATAGCGACATGAAAATCTTTCCAATAATTGACACTGTCCGATTAGAGTGATTGCCAAAATGATTTTGCTTGAAATTGAATTCCACAGATTCGTTCCTTATGGCTGGCTGACGGTTTCGGGGTGTTTATTGTCCCCATATTTTGTGCGAAGTGTTTCCACGTCCAACTGTTCGATAAATGCCGGCAGTTCTTTGAACATTTCATGAAACCCGAACGGGCCGTTCTGCATTTCATCGAGGGCTTTTGGCTTGTCCCAGCCTTCGACGACAATTCGATAAACGGCAACCATTGTCCCCGTCCGGTCGGCACCGTGCAGGCAGTGAACAAATACCGGCTGCTTGGTTTTGTCAGTCGCAATGGCTAAAAACTCCTCGATTTCCTCCTGCTCCGGATCCCACGCCTCCATGCGGATGTGTTCATAGGCCAGGTCGGTGCCTTTGAGTTTGGCGCGATCCGAGTGCAGGCTGCGCAGATTGACGACGGTTTTGATACCGAGCTTTTCCAGTTCGGCAAAACCTTCGGCGCTGGGCTGTTCGCCGCGGTACAACGTGTCCGACACTTTATACAGATTCCCGCAGCCGGCAAGCTCAATTTTTTCAGCCGGGGTTGGCGCCGGTGGAGTGGTTTCTTTTTTGCATCCGCTCAAAACCGGTGCGAAAAATACCACACCCGCCAGTCCGATCACCAATAGTGTTTTCATGTAAATTCCTCCTTTTGATTATTCCGTAATCTCGATGTGGTTTCCGTCCGGGTCGAGAAAAACGCTTTCATAATACCCGTCACCGGTCACGCGCGGCCCGTCCTGCTTTTTAAAGCCGTCGAAGACAAGCCGTTCCGTCAAGGCATCGACCTTGCTGCGACCGCCGACGGAAAATGCCAGATGCGCATAGCCGGTGCGAGCCTGGCCCGCATCCGGCTGTTGACGCGTGATATTAGTTGTTTGCATCAGTTCAATTCGACAGCCCGACGCAAATGTCAGAAACCGCGATTGAAAATGCTTTCTTTCGTTCACATAGAGGTCGCCCGCCTGTGCGCCGAAGTATGTTTCATAAAATACTCTCAGCCGCTGCAGGTCATTGGTCCAGATGGCGACGTGCTCAATGATCATTCATTGACCCACTTGAACTGGAACTCAACTTCTTCATTTTTACCTTCGCGTTCGTGTTCGATGTTGAAGGCGATTTTTGCCGGGATATACACCCGTTCGCCGGCGATCTGAATGCGGAAGGCTTTGCCTTCTTCCAGGCAGTCGGCCAACCGACGCAACTTCTGGACGGTCTGCTTAATGGTGTAGGTCTTTTCGATGTCACGTTCTTTTTTCTTCTTGGCCATTCGTCACTCTCCTATAAAATGATAAACTGTCATGTGTCGCCACGATGGACACACTGTTGCAGCTTTAGACGCCCGATTATCCGTTCTGTTGCGAATTTTCCAGTGTTTTTTCCCACTCGGCCGTGGTTTCCAGCCGTTTGACAATATCCAGGTGCTGGGTACAGGCCATTTCACACCGGCCGCAGTTGACACAAGCCGCCGCACTGGCTTTGCGGTCGGCAGTCATGCCCCACTGGTGGTCAAAGCCCAGCTCTTTCGTCATTTCCTCGTCTGTTTTATTTTTCAGCAGTTTCTGGTTATAAAACTGCATGTACGAAGCAATCGGGATTTCTACCGGGCAGCGACCCATACAATAGCCGCAGCCGGTACAGAGCGAATCCATATTATTTGTCACCTGACTGCGGATGCGCTGGACGTCTTCGTCGGTAAACGGCGTCGCATTGCCGGCGACCTTGCAGGCGGTGTCGATGTGCTCTTTCGTGGTAAAGCCGTTGAGCGTGACGGTAATCTGCGGACAGCTTATGCAGAATCGCAGCGCCGCCTCGGTGGCGGTTTCGTTTTCTGCGCCCAGGAATGACAGAAATTCTTCGTTCTGCGGAATCAGCCCGCCCGAAAGCGGATTCATCGCCACCACTCCCATGTCGAGTTTGGCCGCGGCCTGAACACCGTCCCAGCGATACAGAAAGTTCAGAATATTAACGCCCAGCAGCACGCCTTCGAACTCCTGTTTGCTGATGAGGTCTTCCACTTCCGGTCCGCGAAGGTGTGTGGAGACGACAATATGTTTGATTTTACCTTGTTCTTTGCATTTGAGCAGGCCTTCGTACTGGCCGCCCGGCTGCATTGCCAACTCGTACTGGCTCCACTTGCGAACACACCAGACATAGTAGAAGTCGATATAATCCGTTTTGAGCCGCGACAGGGATTTATCCACCTGGGCGATAGCTTTCTCGGCGGTATCAAAACTTTCCGGCATTCCCTTGGTCGAGACATAAAACTGATCCCGTTTGTCGGCCATGTTTTTGATGGCCAGCCCGAAAATGTCCTCGCTCTGGTCTTCGCAGTAAGCGGGCGCGGTGTCCAGGTAGTTAATCCCCTGGTCAACCGCATACTGAAGCAATTTCGCATTTTCAGCCTGCGATTGCTTGATATCAAACCGCATCCCCCCAAATCCAACCGCACTGACATTTAATCCTGTTTTTCCATATGGCTTATAAATCACGGAACTCTCCTCATGATTTTCTGTTCATCTAAATAATTCAAATACAATACAACCGAAATACTACCAGTTTAAGGCGATTTCTGCATTGGTTTTTTCAAAAAAACATGGTGTCGCTGTGATTGGGATTTATGAACTTGACAGGGGGTGTTTGCGTAGTTTTAATGTCAATAATCAACGTAAGCAAAGCGGTCTTGTCTGCTTCGGGAGGCATATATAATGCGTAAGAACAAAATACAACTTGTTTTGTCGGCGGCCCTGTTAATTTGGGTGTCCGGCTGTGACCATAAGGAGTTTGATGTGACGGATGAAACGAATAAAAAGGTAACGGAACAAAACACGGAAAACATGCCGAAAGCGACCTTTGCCGGTGGGTGTTTTTGGGGCGTTGAGCACAATTTCCGGCGGGTTCCGGGAGTTATTGAGACAGCGGCCGGCTTTATGGGCGGCAATGTCAGGAATCCGGACTACCGGCAGGTCTGTGATACCGAAACGAACCACGCTGAAGTGGTTCACTTATCCTTCGATCCGGACAAGATCAGCTATGAAAAGCTGGTCAAAATCTTTTTTAAACTGCATGACCCGACGACGCTGAATCGGCAGGGCCCGGATGTGGGAACGCAGTACCGTTCGGCGATTTTTTACCATGATGAGGCGCAAAAACAGACTGCCGAGGCCGTAAAAGCGGCATTAACCGCCGCCGGAGCGTTTGATAAGCCGATTGTGACGGAGATTGTCGCCGCGGATAAATTCT
>JANQGW010000124.1 GCA_028282905.1 Sedimentisphaerales bacterium
TGAAGCGGCTGACATTGTCGAACGATGTGAGTACAACGCCTATGGCGAGGTAACGGTTTATACGGACATTTCAGACTGGCAAAGCGGTAGCCCGACAACGCAAACTTGTTCGGCCAAGGCGAATCCCTACACATTCACCGGTCGAAGATCGGATGCGTTTGATAATGGTGATTTGAACATTATGTACTATCGAAATCGGTGCTATTACCCCGGATTCGGAAGATTCATGCAAAACGATCTGTATGGAGTTAGTCCCGCTGGCAGAGAACAGAATCGATTTGGAGTTAATAAACAGTATAAAGATGGCATGAGCTTATATGAATATGCTAAGTCACAATCGACTAATGCAATTGATCCTTATGGTTTATCTATAAAAAGTGAAGTAGATAGAATTATGGCAATTTTTAACCAGTCTGGCAGTAATACCCCGGCTTGTTCCAAAATGTTGGCAAAAACGCTAATTACAGCCGTATGGTGGGGAAGGGGGGGGGATCGATTCAGATGATTATGCTCATTGCTATTTTTCTTGCCGTCTTGGACAAGAATGTGGTTTGGTTGGCAGTGCAATTATAGGAATTGTGAAAGAGGTTTTTGATTGGATTGGACCTGGCGGAACTGACCATAGAGAAGATTTTATAGCAGATGGCCATGGACTAAAGTGCTCCGCTGACTACACGTTAGAGTGTCCTGCGCGTCCTAAGAATATATCATGTGATAGTTGTTGTTCAAAACATGGCTATGATCGAGGAGAACAATGGATATTTTAATTGATAACGAAATGAATGAGGATTAAAAAGGAGAATAAATGATTAAAGTGAATATAAGCAACCGACTAAAATTACTGGCTTCAATAATTATAGTTATTGCAATATGGGTAGGATTCGTTCTTGGACAGGGTGGAAAAAATGCGAATGTCTTTTCGCAAAGATTTTGTGATAAATCTTTTATGATTCTCTCAGTTATTTCCGTATCCATCATTATACTTGGCTTTTGTATTGAATATCGTAAGTGGTTAATGTTAGCACTTGTCCTATTTCTTAATGGTGTATTAGTCGTTGGTTTATTTATGACAATTTCCATTTGGACAGTGATCATGGTTAATAACCAAACAGACGAAGAGTTAACTGCCGTATCCATAGATTGTACTCGCGATATCATACGACTTGTAAAGCTGTCCCCAAAAACAAAGCGCAGCGTTGCTATTACTGAAAGTGAAAATCGAGAGTCCGTGAGCAATAACAGGTATGTTATTACTGTCTATGACAAACTGGGAGAGATATATTACCAAGAAATTGTTAGAAGTGGTGATGTTGAGCGTATATATACTATTGATGTTAAAGCAAACGAAGAAGAAAATTAGGGAGTAAATAAATGTGTCAGGGGGGCTTTGGGGGGTGAAATCTGCTTTTGGGTCATGTGCTATGACATGTTGTATTGTATAAATAAAAGGGATTGATGATGAAGCGACAATTGTTTGCCGGACTTACATGTGTTTTAATCGTTTTTTTAGTGGGATGCCAGACGGATAATAAAAAGACCTATACTGGTAAATTGAATCCCCCTGAATCTGACAGGTCTATTCGCTATCAATACACCTCTTCCCGACAGATAACCGTGGGCTCGGAGGTCAAGGTTGAGAATAGCGAGTCTTCACAAACCATGACACAGGAGCTTGAGTTAATATTGAATTGTAAGCCTGTGACGTCAGAGGATGCTTTTGCGTATGATGTAACTATTGAATCTGCCAAGGTTAGCCAGAAGGATTTTCAGGGCGAGACAATCTTCAATCATGCCGTAGAAGAATTACAGGGTAAACCGTTTCAACTGACCTGCTCAAAAGATGGGGCGATTGTCGAAAATTCAGAGTTTGTCAAACTGCTCAAAGCCGCGGCAGACGAAGAGTCTTTCCATAGACACCGAAAAGCACTCCTGAAAGAACCGGACATGCTGCCAGATATGGTTGCCATGCAGTACAATCTATTTGCCTCAGCAGCTAAAATCCGTCCCGAAAATGTTTTTTCAACAAATCAGAAATTCAGTTTTGTTGAGCCAACTCCCTGGCCGGTAACATTGTTCCCGATCCCTGACCATCAGGTTGACTGTGCCGTTAAGGCATTCAAATCAGAGGACGGAATTAAAAAAGCCAAAATCACAGAATCATATGCGTTAGCTGAAAAATCTCAATTGAACATGCAAAGTATTTATCCGGGTGTTTATAAGATGCCGGGTTTGTTGGGTTTTATGAGAAACTACAAATTTGATTCTATTTCCGGCTCCGGCGAGAAAATCTATAACATGAAATCCGGTCAGATCGAAAAAAGCGTTCAAAACTATACCGTTAAAGGCACCGCTTCCTACGCCATGCCGATAAAAGATTCTCAGCCGCAAATTACGGTTAACCAGACTATATCGTATGAAATAATATGTGATTAGCAGAAAAGCATGGAACCAGTTTTGTTGCTGTTTATGGTCAGGCAAGTGGGGGGGGGGAAGTTTAGTATCTGTAAATAAATGGATAAGTATATGTTTAATGATCCTGTATGTGTTTTGTTGAGTGGCGGAATTGATTCGGCGGCCTGTCTCAATTTTTATATTGAAAGGGGGCAAGCATTCGGGCCGTTTTTATTCAATATGGGCAATTGTCATAACGATAGGAACATATGGCTTCTAATAAGATTGCTTCATATTATGATATTAAGCTTAATGTACTTGAATTTTCAGGATTGTCCAGTTCCCAAAAATGTGCCCGAAATGCTTTTCTGCTCATATCGACACTTATGGAGTTTTCGGAGAGCAGTGCAATAGCCTTGGGTATTCATGCAGGGACAGACTACAAAGATTATAGCCCACTTTTTATCCAAAAAAAGCAGCCTATTTTTGATATTTATAGTGGAGGTAAAGTTCAAGTTTCAGCACCATTTCTCAGTTGGTCAAAAGCGGAGATATGGAATTATTGTAAGATTAAAACACACATCTTGAATTAACTTACAGCTGTGAATATGGCCAAGAACGGCCGTGTGGCCAATGTCTTTCTTGTAAAGGTCTGGAGATTTTACATGCTAGCTAGAGTAAGGGAACTAGAACATCCGAACAGTGAATTTTCAATCGATTTGCCTTTACTGGTGCCTTCTTTTGCAAGTAAAGGGTTTGGTAAAAAAAGGCATGAGTGGAAGGTTTGTTCTGAAATTACTTCAACGTATGATATTTTTGGAGGAGAATATATAAAAAATTTTATGCTTGTTAGTGCCTATGATATTCACCATGGCAGCTCCAAAAAAAAGTTGAATACAGACGATGTTATTCAAAACATAAAAAAAATCAGATGGTTTCATATTCTTGGTATTACGGAAAAAACTTGGCCCCAATATTTTGGATCGACTAATCAATATTGCTAAAATCAGAGCCGCAATGAACCGGGAAGGGGTCAATATACCAATTCATATATAATGGTGGATTGGACCGGAAAAAACAAATCCACAGCACTTTCATTTGACAACCTTCGGCAAACCCTTTACCATATAAGTATTCCTTCTACCGCCTGTGGGGTGCCCAAAGGGAACTTCCCTGCTCCCTTTCCCTTCTTCTACCCACAGGCGGATTTTTTATTCAATTATTTACAAGCAATTTGCTAATCACACTAAAGAAGACTGGCAAAAGAAATATTCGATGACCGTTCTATTGCTGCCAGGATTTCAGCAACGTCAATAATTTTGATGGGTTGAGTTTTTTCTGAGAAGCGACTTGAAAGGAACATCTCATTTATCAGCGGTTGCCAGAGATTTGTTTTCTTGATGTCTGCAGCTCTTACATTTTGAATATCCACGTAGCCATCAATTAAAAGACCAACTCTTTTTCTTTCCTTACTCAAAAGAATCTCAATAACAATCACTATATCTGTTTGAAATTCAGGAGTTCCTTCCTGGCAATATACCAATCGAAGGTCTATTACAGGGATGGTTTTCTCGCCCCAATCTATCGTTCCAACTATGCTGGGCGTTGAGTTATCGGAAGATTTGAGATGGAACTGATCTCCGGCCTTAACCCCCTTAATCACACTGGTATCCAACGCATATAATTCACTTGTCAGTGAAAAAACATAGTATGTGCGGACATCTCCAAAAACGTTTTCGCCCATTTTGGACCTCCAAAATTGCATGCTCAATTTGGGTATACCAGTTTTTGTCTGAGCTGATTTCTAAAACACAAGTCGCACCTATAAGTAAAGAGTGATTAAACAGCAGGGAAATTGATAAAAAAAGAAAAAATTGCCAGCCTAACTCCTCATGCCCCTATCTGAATTACTCGAAACAGGTCCCTCTTTTGAACGGAATAATTGTAACAATATTGGGTTTCCAGGGTGTTAATCTCTTTATTAGGAAAGGAGAGAGCAGGATTTCACTCTCCCCTTCTTTCTAATGGCTCTTCTCGTAAAAGGTTACAGCCTCGCACCAACATCGCCTCAACCACATTCCGCCCCGTTGGCATCATCTATAGCCTCGGCAGTTTAAGAACGGACTAAGATGACCTTTTGGGTCACTTATTCAGAGCCACAAAACCTTAATCTCCTTAATGCCTTAAATAAAGTATACGTCAAAAAAGCTCCTAAGGTTTGAGCTTTTCCCTCAATATTAATACTGATAATAAAGTTTTTTCGAGTAGTACCATCTCCGGCTCAGTATGGGCATTGTTATAGGGAACTGCGGGATCCAGAAAATATCTTTGATAAGAATTTCTGAAGGTGACTTGGCTAAAATATACCCGCCTCGCGGGCCACGCATGCTGCGAATAAGGTCGGCCATTTTAAGCGTAGCAGTCAACTGATCAAGGTATTTGTTGGAAATATCCTTCTGCTTGGCAATGGCCTTTTGCGATAGCAAGAATTGCCTTGATTCCGTACCGTGTTCTTGGTGATAACTTCATTTTTGATTGCCTCCTTGGTTGTTATTATTTCCAACTTCTAATCGTGATGGTTTAGCTTCTGCCTCATCATTCGCCCCATCTTAAACTTCACACTACGCTTGGCCGGCACATGAATTTTTTCCAAGGTTCGGGGGTTTAGGGCATCCCTTTCAGATCGATTTATTACGTCAAATACACCGAAATCACGAAATTCCAAATGGTTCCCCTTGCTCAACTCCGTAATAATTTCATCCAGAAAAGCTTGAACAATCTTTTTCGCCGTTAAAGATCGAACCTGATGGGTTTTAGCGATTCTGTCAACGATTTCTTTCTTAGTTACATTTGCCATCGTCATTTCCCTAATTTAAAGTCATTAAAATTAAGGCTTATGAGTAATACTCTACTAAGAAACAACACTTTTGGCAAGGATATCAAAATTTTTTAAAAATTTCCATTTTTAGTGTTCAATTTCGAGCTTCTCGTACGCCTCTTTAATAATAGAGGGGTGGAGAAAGCCTTGTCAGGCGGCAAAATATGCCCAATAAGGCTTTTATGCTGTTTATGATGGCGAGGTCGGGTTGCCCTTGGTGACGATGTGTTGCAACTGAGAACGTTCTTCACTTGTCAATGCTCCAACATACTGTTTCATAGTGATGGCCTCCTTGCCAAGATAATGCTGCTTTTAGCATTATCGGCAAAGAAACTGAAATCCATGCATATGTCAGTGTGGTCAGGGCTTATGAATGGGAAATGTTAGTTAATTTGATAAATCGCATTTTCTCTGTAACTTTTCGTACATTGAATTCACTATCCTCACAAGAAGATGGACTTTTATAAGAATGTTTTTGAAATGCTAGAAAGGAATAATGATGAAGAATGTGTCTCTCCCAAAAGGTGTCTATACGGCGTTATCTTTGCTGGTTATTTTTTCTGCGACCGGTATTGTGCAGGCAGCGCCGCGACATTCCCCGAAACCGATTCGCCCGGCTCATCATAAAGCCCCGGCGGCCAAACGTTTCCGGCATCTTCCTAGAGGTGCGCGGCGGTTTGTCGTGGGAGGCGTGGCGTACTGGGTTCACGCGGGGATTTACTATATGCTGGCGGGCGATGAGTATGTGGTCGTCACCGCACCAGTCATTAAAGTGCTGCCCCGAGATCATCGGATGGTGGTGCTGAACCGGAAGGTGTATTATGTTGCCGGTGATGTTTACTATAAGGCGGTTCCGAGCGGATATGTAGTTGTCGAACGGCCGGTGGAGGTTGTGACGGTCAAAGCTAAGCCGGCTACGACTGATATTACCACACCCGCCAAATTAGTGTCGGCGCAATTAACATTACATGTGCCCAAGCAGGGCGGCAGCGGATTTAAGCCGGTGGTTTTGAAAAAGCTCAGCGGCGGCTACTTAGGGCCACAGGGCGAATTTTATCCGGTGATGCCGACGATTGCCCAGTTGAGCCAGATTTACGGTGTGGACGAGTCACTGCGGCTGACGCGTACGAATGTGTTGTTTATTCATGTGCCTGAGCAGGTCGGCGACAGTTTTGTTCCTGTTGAATTAAAACGCCATAATGGCGGCTATCTTGGTCCACAGGGTGAGTTTTACCCAATTATGCCGACGGTGGCCCATTTGACGGAAATGTACGGCGGGGCAAAGGAACTGCCGCAAAACAGTGGGGAAATATCGATCCAGGTCAGCAAAAAAGACGGCTTGGGCAAGGTCGAAGTCATTTTGAAAAGGCACGGTACCGGGTATCTCGGCCCGCAGGGTGAATTTTACCCGGAGTTGCCGGATGCAAGTCACTTGGCTGAATTATATGGCAATTAATACCAATTTCCTGTAATTCTCAAGAGGAAATAATCAATCAATTCGGGTACAGGTGCAACTTTCTTTATAGACAGTAGAAGTACTTTTCGCCCGAACTCTATGACGGGTAGTTTCCGAACCAATTAATGCGGGCCTTTTTAGGAAAAACAAAAATAACGATTCTTCTTTTAAAGAGGGTAGACGGCGGCTTATTGGCCTTCTCTGGCCTACCCTTAATTTTAATGTTATGGAAAATGTTAAGTTGCCACCTTCCGCTGTATACAACTTTCCTTCTTTGGAAGCACCACTTCACCCATGGAAGATGGTGAATGGGCAAATAGATATTTTGAGGGATGATATTGATGGACGAATGGACGAACCCAAATCACTCGATAGCCTTTTTAAAGAAAAACTGTTCCGCGTGCCGGATTAACAGCGTGGTTAACGGCTATCGCAAAATGATTGGCACAGGCTTCGAGGTTAGCGAAATATGATCGGAAGTAACTGCCATCGGCTCAAAACTGGAATCGTACGGTGGAACACTAATTACTTCCAGTGGGTCTTTGCTGGGGTGGTAAATATTACTTGACAACAATTAATCTTCTGCCCACAGTTTTTTTCGATTGCCATAATATCATCCGACCCGTAAAATACGAAGAGTATGTCAATTTTAATTTTAGGTGTCTTATGGACATGAGTAAAATCTTAACAGAAGAGGAATATACTAGGGAGCGATCACCTAAAGAACTTTTTGAGTGGGTCAAACAAAAAGAAAAAGAGGTGGAACCATGGTGTCATAAACACTCAAAAAACGAAAATTTACGGGCGATTAAATACAGAAAAAATGGATTACTTGATTTGTTTTCGAATGAATGCAGGATACTGGCGTATTATGCGATAAAAAAATATGACAATAGAGCCGATGTCAAGGTTAAGCCATTATGTGATTTTGAACCTAAAGATGGAATCATTATTGACAATGGAAACGAAATTTTTGTTGAAATCACACATGCAATAAATGAAGAAAAAAAGCCTCTTCAAAAACGGCTTCTAATCTCAAATGGACATTCACCTTGGGAATACAATATTCTGGGCGACAAAGGAAATGGAAGAAAGCAAAGCCGGTCTCCAGACGACATCATAACTGACAATCGACCAATAAAGTCAAATGAAATTATAGAAAATGTAAAAGGATTGATCAGAAAGGCTGCTAACAAAAAATGTGAAAAGTCTATGAAGCCCAAACTGCCTTATGGCCAAAAGAAGACCGTTCTCATTGTAGCATTTGATGATACTGGCATTGGCCCCCATTTTGATGAACACAAAAGATGGGACGCAATTGTAGATTTCAAAAAGAATGAAATAGATCGCATGCCACACAATTTCAGAAAAATACAACTATTTGCTAAACTCAATGAAAAATTTATTGAATAGTCTGTGTAAATAGGCAAAAAAGTAAATTTATTTTTAAAAATATCTTCATGCAATTGCTTCTTAATAACTCAACTCTCATTAATTGGATGTTTGAGGATAATAGTGGGGCAATCATGCTTACATGTAGAGAAATCAACTAAAAGCATGTTATACAAATCCTCTTCACCGGAGCTCGCCATGCTTGATTAAAATCACCTGAGAATATATCGCGGTTATAATGTACATGCCTTCTGAATATGTAGATTTCATCATCAACCAGGAGAATACCGTCAAACAGGCCGACCAGCAATATATCAGAGCCAAGCGAGCATTTTCAGAAGCCACCGGTCAAGCCCACTAAGATGAAATTAATACAGCAACATATCATCCTTAAGGCTCCGAATGCTCCGGCGTTCAGGCTCCCCAAAAATAACCTATGTAAATTTTTTCAAAAAGGATGTTGAAGAAGTCCGTATCGCTTGGATTTAGGATGCAAAGGGCAATCCCGAAGAACACATGCGACGGATTGAAAGTGACTTTTTGAAATTGAAAACCAAAGTGGGTAAGTTGGACTTTCACGCTCTGTGACATACCTTCGGAAGTTTGCTGGCCACCAGCGGAGTACACCCCAAGACCGCCCAAAAGCTGATGCGACACAGCGACATCAACTTGACGATGAATATCTATACCCATGTTCAGGAAAGTGAGACGCAAGCAGCTGTTGATAGCTTGCCGGACTTTGAGGAACGGCCCAATCTCGATCGGAGGAGTGGGCGACACGCTTCTTGATGCCGCGACACAGCTACTTACAACGGTTCTATCCGTATAATTCTTTTATAGCTTCACCAGTATTTTTCTGAATAATCGTTACTCTATTAGGAATATATTTTTGTAAAGTAGCTCCAAATCCCTTTTTTCCAGTGTAACTTTTGCCGTTAATAATGCGTATTTCTGTATCTTTTTCTCGATTCAGCCAATCAACAGTAACATCGTTAACATGCTCGTCTTGAAATGAATACCCAATAACCGTAAGATATTTCGAGCACCAAAGATATTCTTTAAAGTTTTTGAAGATTTCAAGATAAGGGCCTTTAGCAGTTAGTTTGTTTTGTCCTCCAAAGATAACCGCAGGTTTATACGATAAGCCACTTTCTTTGAGTTGGGCAGCATCTACCTCTTCTATTTGATCGTGTGGCAAGGGTTCCTCCGGAGTTGAAACGTCCTTTGTAATTTTCCAATCTACGGAACCATGTAACTTCAGTAATACAATATTTCCTGCCTCAATAGCCACTCTACTCTTATTCCACGAGTCTATGCCAATCCCACAGATCATACCCATATTTGAAGCAGCTACTTCTATTGTATTGTCATAGTTTAATGTTGCAATAAGGCGCTGGGTTCCTTGATTTGCAACATGCTTAACAAGTGGCTCTAAATATTGAACTTTCTCTGGAGTCTCAATGTATGTCATGTCAACGAGTTTCAGGATCAATTTCTCCTGAAGTTCTTCAAATATTTTCTTGTCATAGTGGTCTTTTCTAAGCCCTAATGCTCTAACTGCCGAAGTAACAGAGCCTATAGTTCGAATTATTTGTGTATGATTTATGCTTTCGCAAGCAACAATTTGAGGTAATGGAACAGGGGGGCTCTTTTGTATTCAAATTTTTGAATTGTTGGATGCCAAGAAGAAACAAAAGCATCCGCCTGTAAGGTGTCACGATTAGCCAATAGATCAATCGCATTGAATACATCTTCAATATTTAATTTCCCATAGGGACTTTTCCCCTCACAGCTTCCATTAAAGATCAAAGCACCTATAACAAAATTCAATACTTTTGAAAGTCTTTGGAGCTTGGAACTTTGCTCAAAATTTTGGCACATTCTTTTCGTCATAAGCGTTGCAGTAGGCACACCGGCCTCCAGTGACGCTCCCGCTCCAAGTAAAACCATTTCTGTCTTGTCCATGGCTTCCATACAATTAGACCTTAATTCTGCCGATTGCTTATAAAGTTTAGGCGATAACACAACCTAACTAATGAATATTTATATACATACTCAACCAAGTCAAATAGAAGCGGTGATTAATAGCCTGCTGGATTTCCAGAAACAGCCACACCGTTAAAATAGGAGTGGACGGTACGCTTCTTTCAATAAATATTTACCTTATGAAAGCAAGCATTCAACTCCTCTTTTTAAAAGGAGCTTATCCCAAAAGCTGGAAACCTTTTGCTTTCTCTGCAAGTCTGGTGGTCCGGATGTCTTTTGCAGTACGGCTAATTATTTTCTGAAGTTCGGTCAAACCAAAGGGCTTCACAAGGTAGTCTATGACTCCAAAAGCTTTGGCATGAGAAATATCAATTTTTTGGCTTCTCGCTGTTAACATGATAACCGGAATATCCTTATGTTCAGGTATTTCACGAAGTCTCTTAAGCATTTTATGACCATCCATGATAGGCATGATGATATCGAGTAAAACCAAATCCGGCTTTTCTTTTACGATTTTTTCAAGGCCCTCTGCACCATTTTTCGCAGTAACAACACTATAACCACACATTCCAAGTCTATCTTGAAGTGTTTGGGTTACGTTTGGTTCGTCTTCGACTATAAGTATCTTTATATTGCTGTTCTCATAGAGTTCTGGTTTAATCCCTACATCGAATAATTGTTTTTTAAACGAGTTCATGGCACGAGATTTTTCTTTTAACAAAGCGATTAATATTGGAACGATGATAGTGAAAAGAGTGATAGAAAGCACCCCCAGCCAAATAAACAGTTTATTGGCTGAACCCAGGTTTAATTTTGTACTTTCTCCAATAGAGGAATCTACGGCTTTTTGTTGGGCCATGATCTTTTCAAGAGAAACCGAGCCATATAATATCATGAAAATTATGATGCCTGCTCCAGCAAGCATAAAAAATATCCCCATTCCCTTACCCTTAAAGACGAAGTTTATCGTTTCAGATTTCCAACTCATTTCACCATATTGAAGACTATTTGCTTTGTCAAATAGCTTATATCCCAAATGTGCAAACCATGAGGCGGCCACTATTATCGTAATAGCTCTAATGCCCCATACTATTATTAGACAGGTGCTGTCTGTCATTTTCAGATTCTCCGATATTAACTCACGCCTTATTGATAATCCATCATTTATTTTCTTTACGAGTTATTCGTCAGTGTTATCATCTATAACTTGAACGGCAGGGTCACCAATCTTGACATAGCTTTCTTCTTCCGATAAATCTTCCCAAGTCTGTTCATCTGTTTTTAAAGTTTCATATTTTGTAATCCATTTGGGAGGCATGAGAGAGTTTGCAAATCCTCCTATTGCAAAAGTTCCACCTTTATTAACTTGTGTTTTCTTATATGTAGAAGCAATACACACCTTATCTTGTACTTTTTCGACTTTTACTCGCACCTTTGGCCTTTCAACTGATCCCAAAACCTCATTGCTATCAGGATCTCTAATTTCTTGGCTTTTTGGGTCTAAGATATCAAAGTACATTCCAAGTTCCACACCTTGCTTTGTTCCGAGATTAATTGCGAGTTCCCTGGAATTCAAAACCCTTGCAACTTTTCCTCGAATAGGTTCTTTCTCATTCATTATCATCTCTCACTTTACTCGATTTCTCAATAAGTTCTTCGACATCTTCTGGCACGATATCTCTCCAGTCTTCAATCGCATCATTTGCTGTTGCAATTTGCTCGATAACCATAGCTTCTAATTTCTGTAAAACAAGATGACTATTCTTTACAGAGGGTTGGTTTTGTTTACCTTCTTCAATTGCCATGGCCAATCTTGAAAGTCCCTTATATAATGTAATTAATCTTCTAAATGCTGATTTCGCATGTGGTTTGACTAACTCTTTCGCTGCTTGTTTCGCAGATTGTCTGCCAAAAATAAATGATGCGGTTACTCCTGCAGTCAAAGTAAATAGCTGAAACATTATAGTTTCAAGTGTTGTCATATTACTTGTATTTAAACTTGCTTTTAAAATATAAGCAATGGCTATACATAGTGATATTATAACAAGAAGGCAAGGAGCATATATATCCACCCTTCGATACCATGGATTTTCTCTTGAATTGTATTTTTTATCTGGCATCTTTCGCGTCTTCCTGAATTTAATTGGTGAGTCATCCTATTTTTTAGCCCTATCAATAGAAATCCTTATCATCAGAGTAAGATTTAAGCTCCGATATGTCAACATAAATGACAGTTGTTTCGGCGTAGATGAGCTGTCATCATTACCTGCAACCCTTTCCCCTACAATTTTTACCCCCTGTGTGTCCCCCTGTTTGTGGTCTAAAATTGGCTTGTTTTGGCATGGATTGGCAGAGGTAGGGGGGATTTAGGGGCGCAAAAAGAAGGCTAAAACCTGCGATGTTTTTCTAAAATCGCGGGTTTTAGCCTAAAATGAGCGGAGGAAGAGGGATTCGAACCCCCGGTGGGTATCACCCCACAACGGTTTTCAAGACCGTCAGTGTAATTGCCATGATAGTTTGTGATAAGCACGCCCTTTATTGTGACCCCAATGTATCGTAAATAAATAACGGCTTGTTCAGGTAATACGTGCCGGCATTCCCACGTATTGCCATCAATTGCGGAAGGTTCATAATCAATCGTTATTTCCTTATTAATGCTGATGCTGCGTTTGGAAATAATATAATACTGTTGGTCAGCGGAATACAAAAAATCGCTGGGTTGGCAAGAGTGATTAAAATAAAATATCGGTTCAGCAACCAAAAATATCCTGCCATCAGGCAGATATATCTGATGGCCGTAATTTTCTTCGTTTCTTAAAAGCTCATCTGCGTTCACTTCACGGAAATATTCCACTTTCTTAATGACTTCAAATGCAACGATTTTCTGACAAGCATAGATACCGCGCCCTTTATGCCCTATTTGTTGAACTTGATATTTCATCAATACTGTTTTTCGACCGCTTCAATATATTAAAACCGTATGGTCAGGCCCAGGTTCAGACTGTTGGTTTGACCGCCGGAGTAACTTTCACCTTCATAACGTACAAAAGCGGACACATCCTCTGACAACAGGCTTGCCAGACCCACACCATAATAAACGCTGTCATCTCTGCTGCTGTCGACATCGCTTGAGAATTTTGTCACACCATTGACAAAACGTGCCTCGACACTGTTTTCGTCGATAAACTGATGCGCATAACCGACAAACATTTCAGGAATGACTTTCGTCCCGGACAGTACCGATATCGTGTGGAGGCGCAGTCCCAATCGGCCAAGCAGCGATTGCTGGGTTTCGGCATCGACACTCAGCCCGGCTGAATCAGCACCGCTTTCTTTAAAACTTTCACTTCGATAACAGGTGTACTGAATCGACGCTGAAGGGGTGAAAGCCCATTGGTCGTGATAGATGTCACAGCCCATCTTCAGGAAAGCACTGAGGTCATAGGCATCATATCTGGCTTTGGCGGTTCGGTCGATGCCGCCGAACTGAATCTTTCTTTGCGTTCTATTAGTGTGATAACCAAAGGTCGCCGAGGCGTCAACAAACCAGTGATCTTTGAAGTAACTGCCGTAAGGGCCTACCCTGAAGCTGTCGACATCGGCTTCACCAAGGCCACTGTCATAATAGATAAACGAGTGCGCATATGCCCCACCGAGACCAATAATGAAATTGTCATTGACAAGACTATCATAACCGAAGTGTGCACCGATTGATTTAGCATTAAAGCCGACAAATGTATCTGTCGAATCCTGATCGTAGAATGTGCCGAAAGGAGTAAAAAAGTAATTTGTCTCTTCAACACCTTCAGCTTTCTGCTGCTTTTTTTCGTTTTCTCTTAAGATACGCCCCAGAAGCTCAGGATCGCCCGACGCATCGGCCAACAGCAGATCGCTGTCGGAGGATAATGCATCCGGCATGGCCCAATGAGTATTGTTATAGCGTCGCGCCCCCAGATAACCACTCAAATCAGATGATAATCGCTGGCTCATATTCATCGACAGTGAGGCCGAAGACGTGTGAGAAATCGGGCTTAGTTGCCGTGCGGCGTTATTTAATTGAGCGGCATTTAAGCCGGAAAGAGCGTTGATAAACGTGGTATCATTGGTAAACGAAGCCACATCCATATCCGAATCGACCGCTCCCAGAACAGCGGAATTATTACTACCGACAGCGCTTAAGCTGAACAGACTTCTTGTAACAGTTAATATATAATCATTTCCACTGACCGAACCATCAAAGCTAAGACTTGTCGAGGAACTGGTAACATCCGCACCATTATCTGTAACACCGCCACCGGTGGTGATAATAGTAAAGGCGTCATTCGTCATCAGGTATCGGCCAGACGGGGTAAGATCAGTGACATTAATCGTACTGCCCGATTCCAGTGTGGCGGTACCTGTCACATCCAGTAAATCACTGCTTAAAGAGTTATCAGCAGCCTTAAATACTTCGATTTCAAGGGTTGAACCGGAGTTCTGGACGTAATCACCGGTGATATTGGTCGTGCCGATACTGGCACCTGGTGCGAAGCTGCCGCCGCTGTTTAACGTCAGATTGCCGCTGTTGGCAATCGTGCCGGTTCCCATAAATGTTCCGCCGTTGACAACAACATCGCCAAAAAGCTGACCGGTTAAGTACAGAGTTCCGGCTGAAAGCGTTGTGTCTCCGGTATAAATGTTATTGCCGGAAAGTGTCAGTAAGCCGGTGCCTTCTTTAGTGAGTGTTCCGGTGCCGGATATGACGCCGCTGAGTGCAAGGTTATTATCGCCGGAAGTTGTCAGGACGTTACCGCCGTTAGCAATTGCGTTACTGACTGTACGAGTATCATTATTTGATTGAAGTATGCCGTTACCGCCGAGAGTCAGCCCCCCGGTTCCCAGTGCATTATCATGGCCGAGAGTGATTGTGCCCTGAGTCAGTGTTGTCCCACCGCTGTGGGTATTATTGCCGGATAGCGTCAGTGTACCATTGCTCGTCTTTGTAATCGCATAGCCGTTGCTGCCATCATCGATATCGCCCGATACAGTCAGTATCGAGCCATCGAACACATCGAAGCTCTGGCTTGCGCCGAGTGTGACGGGTGCGGCGATACCGAATTGGTTGGCGGTCGTAGTGGTTATCCCCTCATTAATTGTCAGCGTTCCGCCCCCGGCGAGGATATCAAAATCGTCAGAGCCGTTGAATGTAACAGACTTAACGGTATCCGAGACGTTCATGGTTGCCTCGGTGCCTGAGCTTCCGAACCGCACTTCAATTACATCCGGATCAGTGTCACCGCTTCAGTTGGCGTATGTTCCACCGTCCCAGTTGGTGTCGCCGCCACCGTCATCCCAGACGATTGAGTTCATAGATAACGTGACGTTGTCTAATAACATATAAATTCCCCACTCTGCCGTACCTTGTATTTGAATTGCGTAGGAGGAATCTGATACTGAGGGCGTGAAATTCACCGAAACTGTCTCTATTGCATTGTCACTGCCTATTGTGGTCTCATGGGTCACAAGTGTGATTGCGTTCTCAGGTGCAGCAAAGTCAGATGAATTCCCAGTGGTCATCCGCACGTCCAGGGACGGACCGGCTCCAGTTCCTCCGACCTGCCATAGGTCGACAGTGAAGGTATAGCTATTGTCGGCGCCCAAATTGATCCCATCCTGGTAAAGCAGTGACGTGCCGGCGTTATCGTATCCACCCACACACGCCGTACCATCGGGTACGTCAGAGTCCGGACCTGCCATCCACTCAAAATAGCCCGTGCTCGACCAGTTTGTGACCCCTACTCCCCCTACAGTACTGAAATTTCGCGCAATCGGGCTTTGACGATAGGCGCGGCCTATCTCGGTAGTATAAAAACTTACGGGATTAGGTGCCGGTCCATTTTCGAAACTGCCGTTAAGAATCAAATTTGCTGAGGCGATTGGAACGTTGAACTGACCAAGTACCAAACACATCACGACTGCCAGCAAGTTGACGATAATTCTATTGTTCATGGCGTTGTTGCACGGTTTATGAGGAAACACCCTTCGCATGCAGATATTGCTTGAAAGGGTGTTATATGACTTCTGGCTTGAATAAGACATTTGTAGTAATATTCTATGTGGCCGCAGCTCCATCTTCATGGTTCCTCATTTTCTATGCCCCTGCAAGCATCACTTTCCAAAATCAGTGGGTGGCATAGTACTTAAGCTCCTATATGGAAGGTAGTGGTTATTACCCATTCACTAATGATAAACAATCTATTTTATCGGCCACAGGACAACATTATCTTAAATTTTTGTGACTCAAGCGGCTACCATTGTTAAACTTTTAAATCAGGTGTGAATTATTATATTATTTCTGTTCAGAAGCAATTTTAATGAAAAATTCTAAAGTTACGATAATACTGCCCGATAAAAAATTAATCAAAAAGAGTATATGGCGACATGCTGTCAATAAAACCTGCTGCCTTAACATTATCTTGATGTCGCCCTTGTGTTTCTGTCTTTTTCTGCTATAAATACAAAATGATAACATAGGTGAAGAAAATGAGGGTTACTATAAATAAATCGTCCCTTGATTTTCTGGTTTTCAATCTTTCAGTCATTTAAAAATATGAACAGTTAGCTTTTATACGATAAGAATTTTTTACCAAAACTGTTTTGTGTAAGAGATACATTTTACTAGCTAACTATTTTCACAATTGCCTTTCTTATTTCAGCCGATAGATTGGATGTGATGAAAAAAGGGCATCCAGATTTTAGTGATTGGCCATGCGGCGATGAAAAAGACCGGAAAGGCCACAATCACGGCAAGTCCAAATCCGAATACCTCATTGGGAATGGCCAGATAATTGATGATGCTGAAGATCGTTACCATGACCGAAAGGCCAATGGGAAACCATCCCATACGGCGAGCAGCCAGAAAGAAATCTTCACCGCTCTCGCTTCTGCCCCTTAATCGCCATCCAATCAACAGAATGCTGATTAGATAAATTGCCAAGATGACATGATCGATTAAATTCAAATGAGATATTCCTCTAAATCAATATAAAATATCAAAATAATTTAAGACTCAATATCCTACAATCAAGCGGTATTTTCCAGTCTACCAGCGAATTTGTCAAAGTGTTTCATTACGTCATCGCCTTGGATACTAGCCGTAAAGTACTTTATTTAAAGGCGATACGTATTTTTGTGATTTTTTTTAATTAATTAAGGTTTCTTCTTGACAAAAGTTAGCCGCAGCTTATTATATTAGTCGCACCTTGATAGTCGAGTCAAGGTTGTCAATAAAACAAAATATTATTTTGCTACCCAGCAAGCATTGGACTGCCAGCAAGGGAGCAATAGACACCAATCATTATGTCTATTGCTCCCTTTTTTATTGATATGGGAAATGTTGAAGCGACAAAAGTTAACAAAAAAACAGGAATCAGTTCTTCATATTGGCGAAACCAAAGGAAAGGTCTCAGGCCAATGAAAGCTTGATAAGCAATAAACTGATATATTCGAAATGGGAGAAATTAATGCATAATAGTATGGGAAAATGTTTAATATCGATGGTTTTAATTGGCATGTCTAATGGTCTTTTGGGGTGTTCAGCGAGTCAGCGGCAGATGGATGCGGGGCTGTCAGTTTCCAGTATTGAATTGAAATCCAGTGAAAATGTTAAGCTGCTGTGGGCTGACTGTCGTCAGATTGATGGAAAAGCCCATGTTTATGGCACTTTTCGGCGGAACAAAATGGGACGCACCCCAATGAAGGCTCAGATTGATGTGCAGATTATATCGGAGAATGATGAAATTCTAAGAACTGTTTGCTCACAAGAACTAAATGTCCCGATTAGAAGGCCTGGAAGGGCGACAAAGTATGAGCGTTTCAATGTGGAAATTGGCCAGATACCTGAGAAGTCAATTCTCATCGTTTCCGCACAGAGATACGGCAGTTAATTTAGCAAGTGTATCATATCCGTCAGGTAGAAGCTGTTATTGGTTTCTTTAATTATCAAGCCGGAATGGAGTTGATTAAGCAGTGGGCTGAGCAGCTGAAAAGTGAACTTTAAGCATGAAAGTCTTGCAGCAGTATGTCTGTTTGTGACTTCTGATGCTGCGGATGCAAGTGTCTGCGATGGTCATCAAATATACGATCTGCATAGACACAATTGGTCTATGTCATTTTTGTAGTGGATAATAATGAAAAATATTAAAGCACAAGAAAAATCAGGAAGCCAATTAGCAGCAACATTACCGGGCGACCGACAACAGCCTCAACTGTTTAGTTCCCTCGAACTTTTTGGTAACAACAATGAAATTATGATCTGCCACAAAGGTGAAATTTACCGTATTAAAATAACACGTAATGACAAATTAATCATGAATAAGTAAATGCTCCGCTAATTGGCACGTTGCGATATAATGTCTTTTGGTGTTAGGTCCGGCAGTTTTGTCATTCCCCTGCCGGATCTTTTTGAGAATCAGAACTGTCTTGAAAGGTAAGTTATTATCAAAGGCAGATAAACAATATAAGTTGATGTTTCTTACGCTACCCAGCAAGCGGTACTTGAGCGAGCCAGGGAGCAGCGGGAAGGCGACAAGGCCTCCTACTGCTCCCTTTTTTTGTTCAATTTGAACGCAGCAAGCCACAATGGGGTGTCTGGACACATGCATGTCCAGAATGGTTATAAAAGAATGGAACTAACACGAAAGGGATTTAAATGACGTCAGATAAAAAGAGTAATTTCGGTATCGAAAAATACTTTTCAGCCATTGCGGTCATCGGTTTTTCGGCATTAGGGCTTTGCAGCATCGCATTGTTATTTGCGCCTTCATGTATGATTGCGAAAATGACTGGCTGGACATTTCTGGGTATCTCGAAAGACGGTTGGGAAGGTTTATCGATGTGGTTTGGTTTACTGGCGGTTACTGCCGGAGTTGTTTATCTGCTATTTCATTTTCCAGTGATCGCGAAATTTCTTAAGGGAGGCAGAATATCTCTTCCGCGTGAGTGGGTTGTCGGCATCATTCTCTGTGCTGTTTTGACTGTCGGTGTTGTTGCGGAAATCAAGCCTTTTTCGAGCTTCCACGAGTGGCATGAATCGCATAAGCATCAATTATCAAACGGCCAGCAGATGGGTCTCGGTTGCGGTTCCTCGTGTTCGAGTGGATCGTCTTGTTCAAACGGGTCTTCATGCTCGTCCCGTTCCTCGAGCAGCTGCGGGAAAACAAGTAAATCCGGCTGCGGCGGTTCTTCCTCACATCGCCAAGGCAATGAAAAGGCAGGAGGCGCCGGTTGCGGTGGATGTGAAAAAAGCCAGGGACAGTCTTCTTAAACTATCAGTAAGCGTTAACGGCGTGATTAATACTTGCGATGAATGAGCCATAGAAAACGATTTGATGAAAAACGAAAGGAGGACGTGACGAAAAGCAAAAGAGTTTTGGGTGTCATGTAGGATTTTGGAGGCTGATGGAGTATGTAAATATTTCCAAGGCTGTGAAACACTGTTCTAAATAAAATAAAAATGGAGAATTCTATGAAAAAGTTATCAATTCTGATATGTGCAGTGCTGTTGGCCACTGTGGCCCAAGCGGCCGATGTGCCGGTCGTCAATGCGGATTTTGACCAGGCGGACAACTTTAACAAGCCCGCCGGATGGTCATCTTTTCGATTTGACCAGGATTTCTGGTGGGGTGACCTCGACGGCAACGGCGTTGCAACCGGAAAATACGGTGTTGCTGTGGGACAGACGCTGGCCGGTGCACAGATTAAGACGGGCTATCGCTATACGCTGTCGTTTGACGCTACGATGGCGGACGGCGGCGGCATGTATGTTTTTCCCGTCCTGTTTGCTGTTAATTCTGAAGGTGGATTAGCCTATCTGAATAAAAGCTCGCTTTATCCGGATATTTATATTGGGGATCTTAGCGATGGACTTCAGACCTATTCGATTGGGGTTAACGCTCCTGCCGAACAGGATGGCCAGGGCTTGCTCATTCGTTTGTACATTATGTCCTATAACGGCGATTGGGACAGTACAGTCTATATTGACAATGTCCGACTGGAAGAGTGGCTTCCGACGCCAGGCGACTTGAATTTTGACCGTACCGTTAATCTTTCGGATTTTGCTGAGATCGTTGAAAACTGGATGGATTGCAATATTATGCCGGCCGAAGTATGCGACCTTGAGGACTATGTGCTTACAAATTAATGCTTGAAACCGAATATACCTGGAGAAATAAACATGAAAACAGCGAATTATAAAATATCTTTACTGCTATTATTCTGCTCGGCATTTTCCGCCGTGTCAAATGCTGCGGTTTTAACCTATCCGTTGGGATACAGCCAGGATGGCGACCGCACGGGCTATGCGGCGGGGGATTCCGGCGCGTCCGTCACCGCCTATTACGGCGACAATATCAGCCAAGCTGATATCGATGCTGGCTATTACGGCTCTGCCTATGGCCCGACGCCCAATGTGACCGTTAACAATGACTACGCCGATGCCAAAGTCTATGTCAGAAATGACGGTTTTGGCGATCTTGATACGGTATTGAGTTCGTCATACAGTTGGTATATGATCGATTTGATAGGCACCGACAATCACGTCGTTAATCTGAAGTCTTTTGAGATGGCAACGATGGCCGGTCAGGGTCGAGAAATCTATCTGCTTTTGAGAGTGGATGATCAGATTGTCAAGAGATACCAAAATTTCTATGTTGGCGACGACGGTCATGTCACATTTAACGATACGGATGCTGACGGCACCGATGATATCTGGAGTTTTGGCGAGATCAAGGGCAGAAAAATCGGTATCCAGATCCTGTCAAACCGCTATGGGGCGGAAGTTGAATACGACACCTTCGGCGTGACCAATATCGCGTTTGAAGAAATCGAAGATTTTACTGCGTTTGACCCGGTTCCGGACAATGACAGCGCCAATATCACTTTGGCGACTGATTTGTTGAGCTGGAGCAGCCATGACAATGTTGAATATGATGTATATGTGGGCATCGGCGAAGATTTGTCCGGTGTTGCCGCGGTAAGAACTACCGAACCGAATGTACTTCTGTCTGATACCGCCTTGCCGTACAATGGTGAACTTGATCCTAACACCGTCTATTCCTGGCGTGTGGATACGATTCAGATTATTTCGGATGGTGATGATATTGTCACTGCCGGTCCGGTATGGAATTTTAAGACGGTTTCCGGCAAAGCCGACACTCCGAATCCCTCTGACGGCGAAATTGATCTGCCAGCCAAAGGGCTGACCCTGGGCTGGAACGGCACAGCCGGCGGCGAAACTGTTAATGCCGAATATGTGGTATACTTTGGTGAACCGAATACACTGACACTGATCACTGATGCACAGGGACAAACCGAACTGTCAGCAGCACTGCAGAAAGATTTACAGGCCAGCAGGACATATCAGTGGCGGGTCGATACCCTTATCCACGGCAACACCATCACCGGCGATCTGTGGCAGTTTACCACGGCTTCAGCAGAAGCTTCAAATCCCGCGCCTCCGACCGACGGTACCGGCTTTATGTCGTCTGTTTTGAATTGGTCAGCGGGGTCAACGGCATTGTCGCATAATGTCTATTTCAGCGAAGACGCTGAGATTACAGAAGCGGACTTCCAGGGCAATCAGCTTGAAACCGTATTTACACCGATGATTGAACTGGTTGCCGACCAGACATATTACTGGCGTGTGGATGAGGTTGTCTCTGAAAATCCGACCGATCCCGTTGTTACAGGCCCGGTGTGGCAGTTTACGGTTAGCCCTCTGCCGACCGACGGGCTGATCGTGGCAATGAACCCGGAAACAGTTATCACAAATGCCAATGACGGATATGTTGAAAAATGGATGGACATTTCCGGCAAGAATAATCATGCCGTGAAGATGAGTCCCGATTCCCGACCTTCGATCACTGCCGGTGCAATGAACGGCCATGATGTTTTGAGATTTGATGGCGATGACGATTATCTGCAAATTTCCGCCAATCCGGTCAATTTTGATGTCAGCGGCCTGACCTGGTTTGTTGTGGGTAAAGTGGACACGGACCAAACCTCCACCTTTTTGTCCAGCGGATATCAATATGGCTGTAACGGCTGGAAGCACAAACTCTGGGGAACTCAATGGCTGGCGGACCCGACAGGCAGTGTCTGGCACAGTTGGCTGAAGGTTTTCGGCTGGTACACGTCAACGACCACCGCATCATTAGGCGGTCTCGCTGAACCTGCCGTTATCGGCTCTGCCTGGGACGGCAACACGACATATCTGTATGTCAATGGTTTTGCCACCAGCGGATTTGGCTATGAAGATGAAGAACCGACGACGCTGAGCGGTCATAAATACACCCGCATCGGCGCCAGTTCCGCCTCTTATACGACACCGAGCGATTTACTTGACGGCGACATTGCCGAAATTCTGGTTTACGACCGGTTCCTGACCGCAGAGGAAAAAGGCGCGATCGATCATTATCTGTATGAAAAGTACGTTGCCGATTTTGATCGTGCCAAGAATCCTTCGCCGGCGGATAAATATAAACGCGTCAACCTGGATACGCTTTTGAGCTGGCAGGGACCGGCCAACGCGACGTATAACGTCGAATTTAAGGAAGGTGCCGATGATGATTGGCAGACTATTGCAACCGGCATCAGCGAAACCCTCCTTGATCTGGCCGCTTTGGATGAACCGATTGAACTGGACTATGAGGCGCAGTATATGTGGCGTGTCAGAACCATCAAATCGAATGGCCAGCAGATCAAAGGAAATGATTGGTCCTTCGAGACCTGGGTTCCATATTGCACTGAATCGCTTGCCGGCGATATTGACGGTGACTGCAAGGTAAATATGGACGATCTTGTGATACTGATGAATAACTGGCTGAATGTAAACAACAGCTAATTTTTCGCTTCATGGCTCTGTCCGGTGTTTGCCGAACAGAGCTGTCCATGAATGATTTTAAAGGATTCTATCAAATGTTGAAAAACAGAAGAGCTTTCACCTTAATTGAATTGCTGGTCGTTATCACGGTTATTACCTTGCTGATGGCGGTGCTTCTTCCTTCACTGCGACGTGCCAAAGAGCAGATGCGGGCCTTGGTCTGCAAAAGTCAGTTGCGTTCGATGTACCGGACATTGTCACTCTATGCGGACGATCACAATTCACGATTATTCGGCAAAAGCGAAGACTATAACTTAGGCACGTTTTATTGTCTTCTGGTGCCGTATGTCGAACAGATTGACGAATTGAGTTTATGTCCTTCGGCTAAATATCGAAAGGATAATAAGATTGCTGAGGGGATCATCGGCTCCGCAGAGCAGCCGTGGGTCTGGGCAGCCTCAAGTGTTGCCTGCCCGGGCGGACTGTGCAAACTGCCGGGCTGTATCGAGTACGGAAGTTACACCTTTAATGGGTATCTGTATAACGCAAAAGCGCCGAGGGATTCAAGTTTTGGTAAAGAGGAAGACATCAGTCAGCCCAAAAACAAATCTGATTGGTACAGCTCGATAGATCGGATTACTTCGACTTCCATGACGCCTTGTTTTGCGGACGGTATCTGGCTCAACGGCTGGCCGGAGGAAGACGATACTCCGCCGCTGCGGAAGGCCGATCTGAGCGAACCGGATGAGACCTATTGTACCGGAATGCTGCGTTTTTGTATTGACCGACATCGCAAGACCGTCGGGATGGCGTTTATTGACGGTCATGTTGACAGCGTTTCTCTGCCGGAACTCTGGCAGCAGAAGTGGTATAAAGGATTTGGTACACAGACAAATATTGTGATGCCCACGGAATAGCATAATTGAATGCTCTGTTGTTTGATTTGACCGGATACAGGTATTTAAATGCATTTCGGCAGGTTGATTTGTCGATATTTTCGGTGATGCGATTTGATTCATAAAAACAGTTTACTGACTCAAAAACAGGCCGCGATATGTTTGTGTTTTATCGCGGTCTTCTCATTCATCCGCGGGCATTTTTTCTCCAATAATGTTCCGTTGGGTATTAGCTTGAAATGCGCGAAGATGTTTTTTGATCACGCATCTTCACTGTGTGGTGATTCCCCTGAAACACCGGCGGCCACGGTTTATTCTGAAGACGGTGAATTGGTCGGGCGAATTATACGAACACGGCCGCTGACAGAAGGTATTGTCGGATATGCCGGCGAAATTGCCCTGCTTATCGCTTTGGACAATCAGGATTCAATCGTTGATGTACAGATCGAAAAGCACCGGGAAACTCCGAGCTATATTGATTATATCCAGTCCAGAAACTTTTTAAATAATTGGACGGGCTTATCCGTTCATCAGGCCGTCAATCGAGATATTGCCGCCGTTACCGGTGCAACCATGAGCTGCGATGCCATTGAAAAGAGTCTTCGGAGAAGCCTTGCTGAAATATATGATATTGACTATGTCGAGCTCGGCAGGCATAAAGCCGGTTTTCCACTCAGGCAGGTTCTGGGCTTCGGCTGCCTGCTGGCGGCTGTTTTTTGTGCGTTTGGAGTTAGATTTTTTACAAGGCAGAGGACGATTTTTCTCATCGCTAATATTGTGATCCTTGGTTTTGCAAACGGCTGTTTACTGTCTTTGTCTGCTATTGTCAACTTGCTTGGCGGCAGCCTTTCCCTGTTTGATCAGTCGCTTTTGTTTCTAATAGCCTTAGTGGTCATCTTATGGCTGATGCTGACTGGGAAAAACTTGTATTGCCTCTGGATCTGTCCGTTAGGCGCGTGTCAGGAGCTGGCCGGTAAAAATCAGGCTAATAAAAAAACACTATCCGCGGAAGTCAGGCAGATCATTTATGTTGTGCGGAATCTTTACTGGCTTGCGATTGTTGTTTTTATTGCAGCGGCAATGGAGTGCAGTTTTTTTGAGCCGTTTGCGGCGTTTTCAATGAGAGCCTGCAGCGGCTGGCATTTATTATTTGCTGGCTCGATAATATTAGCGTCAGCATTTACACCCAAAGTGTGGTGTCGATTTCTCTGTCCAACAGGATATCTATTAAATCTCTTGAGATTAAAGCGGCACAAGCTCTGATGACTTACTGAGTTCAGGACAGCGATCTTTTATAATATAAATAATATGGGCATGTTCCCATTCTGTAATATAAAAAAAGGTGGGGATTTGGAATAGTCACAATTAAAACGGCGATTATGGCAGCGTTTGACTTTTTCACAAAAAACTAAGTTTATACTTGACGAAAGTTAGGCGAGCCTTATTATATTGGCACATAAGTGTGGTCTCATGCAAATAACTGAATAAATCGCTACCCAGCAAGCACGCAGTGCCAGCCAGGAAGCAGCAGGCGGATATAAGAAAATTGTATCGGCCTGTTGCTTCTTTTTTTTTGGTATTTTTGCAGAAAATGAAGTCGACCAAACAGTAAGTGTTGATCAATATTTTGTCGGTAGAGTTGAATGACTGCTTTCAGGTTACCATAAGCTAGATGATTTAAACAAAAATATTAACAGGAGAAATCAAATGCATCAAATTCTAACAAAAATATTGTCATCTGTAATTGTTGCTGGATTGATTATCTGTTTTTCGGGATGTACATCGACACAGCAGGTGGATAAGGAGAAGTTAGTCTCTAATATCGAATGTCATTCCAGTGAAAACGTAAAGCTGCTGTGGGCTGATTGTTGTCAAGTCGATGGGGAAACGCATGTTTGCGGGGCGATTCGCCGAAATAAAATGAGTACCACTCCTATGAAAGCCCATGTCGATGTACAGGTCGCATCTGAAGATGGCGAAGTTATAAAATCAGTTAGTTCCAAAGATTTACATGTTCCAGCAAGACGGCGTGGGAGAATCGCTAGAGTTGAACGTTTTGACCTGGAACTTGGTGAAATACCGGTTGATTCAGCAATTATTGTTACCGCAGTCCAATAAACGACAGGCGGAGTCGCATCTCCTTGCAATATATAATTATATGATTTTAATATTTTAGGGATTGTGCCTGATAGATGCTAGACTTGCTTTATTATGTCGTGCCCGCCTAAAATAAGAGAAAGAAATGCCTGAGAAACAACAACTTAGTGCCAGTTTGGAAGATTACCTGGAAACGATATTTGATATCATTACCGCAAATGGTGCTGTCCGCTCCAAAGATATTGCTCAACGACTCAATGTGAAAGCCGGCTCGGTGACAACGGCCTTGCGGTCGCTAAAGAAGACTGGGCATCTCAACTATAAGCCCTACGGCACCATCAGCCTGACTGCCGCAGGTCTCGAACATGCCCGGAAAGTTCGGGGAAAACATGAAATCCTGACGAATTTCTTTGTGGATGTTCTGGGGGCCGATGCTGCAATTGCTGAGGCCGGGGCCTGCAAGATCGAGCATTTTATTCCGGACACGCTGATGAAACGATTAGTTGCGTTTACCGAGTTTGTACAGGCCTCCCCTCAATCCGGAGACAACAGGCTTAAGAAATTTTGTGAGTATTATGAGAAAAAGCAGCTGCATATATCGGATCAGGATGAAGAATCAATAGCGAAAACCGTAAATACAGTTAGATAAGTCAAGAACGATAGGTGGCTTAAGTAATTGTTAGCGGTATGTCATTGTTATTCAGATTGGAGATATGATTAATATTTTGTGAATTTTATCCCATTAATAGAAAAGATTTTGCTTGACTTATCTTAGGCCAGGCTTAATATGTTTTATCCAACTAAGAATATGGTATAGCTGAGATAGCAATATAAAACCTATTTCCTTATTGCGCACCCAAGCAAGCGATTTAAATAGCCAGCCAGGGAGTAGCAGACAGGCATTGTGGCACTGTCTGCTGCTCCCTTTTTTTATGCATTTGCTTCATAAAAACGGGATTAAATGAAGAACAATAAGAAAAAATGTCAAAAAAAATACATAGATCACCCGGTACTTGAAAAAGTCCATGAGTTGTACCATGATCTGCTGGAGCATGATGGTTTCGGTGAGTTGCGTATGGAAATCCGCATCCTGAAACGCGGCCAGAAAGAAGTCATCATCCACTGCGGCAAGCAGTATCGCTTCGTGGTGGATGTGCCAAAAATACACGGATGGGAGATCCGGAATGAAAAGGAATACTGTGAATGTCAACCTCAAAATGAGCAGAAAGGAGAGTCGCCCATAGACTAATCGCATAATGACTGCCGGGGCAACCGGCGATTTGTTGCGAACGCGGGGTTCGAACAGAAACAGTAATGCAAGAAAGAAATATGCTCATCGGGAGGTGCCGCGGGGGTACGAAAAGCGATGAGAGACAGTTAAATTGAAAACAAACTTAAATTTTGAATTTGGAGTTAAAAGATGAAAGCTACAAAAAATGCAGGTTTTACACTGATCGAACTGTTAATCGTCATCGGCCTTCTGGGCGCGCTGACCGCACTGGTCCTGCCGAGCCTGTCCGGTAACCGTACAGAAGCAATTGCCAGCATTTGTGATTACAACCAAGCCGGTACCGTTCGGACACTGAAGCAGTTTGAAGATATGTACGACGCTTACCCTAAGGGGTTCCACACCGGGCTGGTAGCTGCCGGTGGCACAGCCTATGTTGAGGGATTGCCTGCGGCACAGTCAACCAATATGGGGCAGGCTGGTAGTTATGTTACGCTGGATGCTGAACATATCGCCTCTCTCAGTGCGGCTGGTATTGAAACCCTTGCCTACGGTGGCGATTTGGGAGTTGCTCCCGCTGTAGGCAACTATGTTGTTGCGGCTGTACCTGAATCGACTCCTGGTGCAAACGACGGCTGGGTTGATGATAGCGACATCAGCCAACCCTACACCTTCGATGGTAAGACCATTGCTGATTATATGGCAGAAGATGGTGACGTAACACCAGTAGTTGATGGCGGTTCCATTGTTGTTCGTCTGTGGATTACTCCGACAATGGATTGGTCTGCTCCTACAGGTGTTCATGCCAATGATAACTGGACCAATGGCAACTTTGAGCTGGGTATTGAGATGGAAGGCGCCTGCCCGATTCCGGCAGAAGCTCTGAGTGGTGACGGTGTGGAGTTTGCCTACTACATGGCTTATTTCCAGGTTTACAACGATGGCACTGCTGCCCGCATGATCGGCACCAGCTGTCCTGAAGATGGCATTCTGAATCCGTAAGCTTATGGATTGGATGTTGTTTTGACGGTATATTTATAATGCCTTGATGATGTTGGAAGAAACGATAACGATGAAGAGAGGTGAGTTCGGCTCGCCTCTCTTTGTCTTGTTTTAAGTTTTAAATTCATAGTTCATTGTTCTTGTTTTTTAGATGATGTTTTACACAGTTCATTTTAATCGTTTTTTTCGGCGGCCGTTTAGCCGGGCCGGTGACGGGTTTACGCTGATCGAGCTGCTGATCGTGATTGGTCTGCTGGGGGCGCTGGGGGCGCTGCTGCTGAGCAATCTCGGCAGTAATCGCACCGACACACTGGACGCTTCGATTGTCCAGAAAGAACTGTCCGACATCCAGCGGGCCTTCCAGAGGTTCTACGCCGACTGCGTGCCGGGGCAGGTGGATTTGAAACATATTACCAAGTACGGGCTGGCGGTTCTGATGGACTATGAAGGTTTTCTGGAGGGCGGAGATACGTGGTCGTTTCCCGAGGGATGGGATAACGCCAGGGGCAAAGGCTGGCGCGGCCCGTATCTCGAAAATGAGGGCATACGCACGGTCAATATCGCGGCTACAAGCGGCATCGCGGATAATCCCGCTCAGCCTGCGGTCGCCAGCGGAACCACGGCTGATATCAAGGTTGTGTGTACGCCGTATGTCAATGATGACGGATGTTATGAAGGCAGCTATTACCGCGTGGTACCGGAAGTCAGCGGAACGAATGTGATTCAGTTGTGGGTGGTCTTTCCGTCTCATGACGGTCAATTGCCCGCGAGCCCCGGTTCTCCGGCTTCTTATGAATACAAACGACAATTGCTTTTGAACAATTAAATGATTCTATGAACAGGGATTGCAGACAATCCGGTATGACGTTGGTTGAACTGGTGGTCGTTCTCGGACTGCTGGCGGCGCTGGCGACGTATGCACTGGTGAGCTTGGACGGTTTGTCGGATCGCAGCCGGGTGGACACAACCCGCCACCGACTGGACCAAATCCGTCAGGCGATCGCCGGTGATGGATTGACCGCCAGCCGGTTTGTCAATGATATGGGGCGGCTGCCGAATATTCCTTTCGTCGATATTGATGGGAACAGTACATTTGATGAGGGGCAAGAATTTATCGAATTGTTTTCTGATTCAACCGGGGTTGGGACGGTCTCCGGACATTCGTATACGCCGACGGTCAGTACAGAATCGTTTACGGCTGTTAATATTGACCTCGAATACGGCTGGAATGGACCGTACATGGAAACATCATACGATGCCCTTTTTGACGGATTTGGAAACCGGTTCTGGGTACAAACTAAAGACAACAACTTATACCATGCAATCAACGCCGCAGAAACCGGGATCATCGGGGTTGCGAGTCTGGGTCGAGACGATACCGCCGGCAGCGGGTTGGACTGGGCGGATGAAGATATTGAATTGACGGATTTTGGTGCTGTCGAGTCAGTCGGCTTGACAGTTCGTACTTTGGTTATCTCGCGGGATGCCGTCGATCATCCGGTATGGGGCAGCCCGGTTATCACGACTTCAGTCACTTCCGTAACGGATGGGGCTTTTTCGGAGGGCCAGATATATGTTGCCGCTGACGATCAGGTGTTTCGGTGCAAGAGTAATGTAACACTGATCAGCGGCACTTCACCGACATGGGATACATCTGTGCCCGGAGCCGAAACAAATGTGACCGACGGAAGCAGTAATACGGTGACCTGGGAGTATTTGGGACAAAAACATCAATATATGAGTCAGATGAAGGCGGTCATCTTTGTGCCGGACCCGGAAAATATTCGGGATGCAACTGCTGACAGAATTGGAGAACTGGAAAAGACCGTTACCGGTGGTACTGTCACATTTGACACGACGGACGGCTTGAGTCCCGGGATTCGCTGGCTGTTTGTTTATGGCGGACTGCTGGGAACCGGTTCGACTCCGCCAATAGCTAATTGTTATAGTTCGGGGGTGCAATGTGTGGAACTTAATCCGGGTGAAAACTTTTTGACCGTTTATCTTAATCAAGAATTGTAACCACAGCGATGTTAACGCTTAACGAAAGGACTTTGACGAGCATTCATGTGGCCTTTGTCTTCTAACAAACATTCTAATCAGGCGATCTTTCTGTACGAGGGGACGACGTGGTACGGTCGTATTTTCGCGTGGAAAAAACGGAGTTGGGAATGTATTGAAAGCGTTTCACACCTGTCTCCTCATCATCGCGATTTGCCGGATGAGTTACTTGCCTTTGCGGCGGATCATTCAACGGACCGGGTTCGGATTCTGCTGCCCGCTGAAATCCACACGATCCAGATCGCGCTTCCGAGTGATATTGAGCCGGAAGAAATTCACACGGCGCTGGCCTATGAGGTCGCTAACGAAGTGGGGATTGACGCTCATATGGTTCGCCTGGCGGCAGTCCAGTCGAGTAAGTTCTGCATGGGCGGTACGGACGATACGCTGCTGACGTGCAGTTTTGAGATCGATCAATTGTCGCAATATGAAAAAGCCTGCAAGAAAAACGGAATGACCTTTGAGGGGGTCGGTTCGATTGAATTAGGGGTTTTGAATTGTCATGCCCGCCGCGAGTCAGGCGCCCGGCTGCTGTTGCTACGTGAAAAAAACGGCTTCTCTGCCAGCCCTAAAACCGATATCCTTCCGTTCAGCGTCCATTCCATCCCATTCGGCGTCGAGCCGTCCAAAGAGACAGCCCGAGACCAAGAGCGTTTTTCACGGGCAGCCAAACAGTTTCAACATACCCAGACAGACATCCATGTCTGGTGCAGTCAGCCGCTTTCAGAGGAACGGAAACAGCAGCTAGAGCAGGCGTTTGGTTCTAATACGTCAATTGAATACGTTGATCTGGCCGATGAAATTACTCAGATTGTCACCCATGCGGCTTACCAGGGGAATGTCGGGCAAATTACCTGCGGCTGTGCGATGGTTTCGACGCCCAGGGTCAATTCAGCGCCGTATCGCGTGGGAACATGGCTGTTTTTAATGATTCTGGCGATGACGGGGATGTATATCGGTTTGCGATGGCATACCTTTCATCAGCAATTGTCCGAGGCGAATCAGCGGAAAGAAGCCTGGGCCGCACTGGAGCAGGAGCGAAAGAAACTCGACGGCCAGGTTGACAGCCTTAAAGATTTTCAAATGCGATGCAGCAAAATCGATAAATTGATGAAAAAGCCCGTTCTTCCTAAAGGTACTGTGACGGTATTGAATGCGTTATCCGCACACATGCCGCCATACACACGTATTACATCCCTTATTGAGCGGTCGAACGGTCACTATGAAATTCAGGGAACCACACAATACCAGGAGGGGTTGATTGAACTGCATACGGCATTGACAGAGGCCTTGAGGCAGTACGGTCTGGAAGTGCAGCCGGGCAAGGTGGAACCGTCCGACGATCAGTATCGACGGGAGATGCTTTTCAGCATTCGCATTCTGCCGGAAGGAGGGCGACTGTAATGGGACAATTAAAACGTACACTTAGAAGCTGGAAAACAGATATCGACAGTGCCTGGGGACGGCTGAAGGTGTTTCACCGGGTTGCGATGGCGATTATCCTGGCGATGGGGATGATCTATATCGCTCGTACCAAACTTTTGGACCCGCTGCAGAAAACAGTGACCGAAACGTATAAAGATATGGACAAACGGGGAATCCCCCAGGTGGTTCCGACGATTGAAGAGGATGACGAAGTTGATAAGCTGAGGTTACAAGTGGAATCTCTGCTGGGCAGCTCTACGACATGGCGGGAGAAAATGGAAAAGGCGCTCGAAAACCGCCCGCAAATCAACCTGTCAAACCGCAGCGGAGTGGTTTCTGAATTTGAACGGTTGGTCACCAAGTCCGGTTTGACGATCATCAACCGCAGTGAAATTGGCGAATCCGAAACAGGTGCACCTAATACGAAGACACCAAAAACCAATGCCGGAACACAGCAAGAAAATCCAGCTGATAAAAGCCGCGGCGATATGCCCCTGGACGTGTTAAAATATCAATATAAACTGAGAGGCGGATTCAGTTCGATACAGCGATTTCTAAAAGAAGTTGACAAGTTTGCCTATCCCGCGAGTCTGTGCTGTCTTGGGTTTACGCTCGCCGAAGAGGGTGAAGGGGCTTACGTTTACCAAACCAGCGCACGACAGATTTTGATGAGTTTTCATTTGGAGTTGTATTACCATGGTGAGTGAACAATCCCAAAAAGTCATTGAGATCGATATTTCACGTGTCATTGCTTCGTGGGAGGCACTGCGGCAGGTTCCGGCTGCGCATGCCAAGCGTTTTGGGATCCTTCCCATCGCATGGCACGGGGATCACTTACAGGTGGTTCTATGCGAACAGGATAATAATCTTATCGGCATCACACAGATTGAAGCGAGAACGGGCCTGGCCGTCGAGGTGCTGCCCTGTAGTGACCAAGGTGCGATCAGAAAAGCGATTGAGCGGTACTACCCAAGGGCCAGCCAGAATGAGGGGACGCCGCTGGCGATGTTTGAGGAAATTGTTAACCGCGCCTTGCAGATCCGCAGCAGTGATATTCACCTGGATCCGGAAGATGAACGTGCATGCGTGCGGATGCGGGTTGACGGCCTGCTGCGGCTGGACCGGGAACTGGCGTTGGAGGAGCTGGCGGAAATGGTCTCGGCGATTAAAGTGGCCGCCGGGCTGGATATTGCCGAACGCCGGGCGCCGCAGGATGGACAAATCACCATCGAAAGCCTCGGCGAGGAAATCTCAATGCGTGTTGCGACGATCCCGACCGTGAACGGAGAAAAAGTAACGCTGCGTATTCTCGCGACGGCAGCCGTTTCCGAAGAATTGGCCGATGTGTCCGGTCTGGGGATGTCACCGGCTCACTATCGTATGTATCTTGAGGCATTGGCAAACTCACACGGTGTCATTTTGCTGTCGGGACCGACCGGAAGCGGAAAAACAACAACCCTTTACGCGGCGCTTCGCCATTTGAGCAAGCCGGGTACCCATCATATTCTCAGTATTGAAGACCCCGTGGAAATCCCGCTTGGCGGGATCAATCAGATCCACGTTGACAGTGAGCGGGTCAGCTTTAACAAGGCGCTGCGAAGCACTTTGCGACATGATCCGGATATTATCATGATCGGTGAGATACGTGACGCAGAAACCGCGGACGTCGCGGTCAAAAGTGCCTTGACCGGCCATCTTGTTTTGTCAACATTACATGCCAATGACTCTGTCGGGGTTGTGACGCGTCTCTTGAATCTTGGTGTGTCACCGGAGCTGGTGACATCGTCGCTGCGTTTAGTAATTGCCCAGCGCCTTGTCCGCCGCCCGTGCCCTCATTGTATGGAATGGAAAAGCCCGGAGGAGACCGATATCGAGGAGTTTCGCTGGCAGACAATTGAGAATCCGAAAGTCCCTGTCGTTCACGGTTGTTCCCTGTGCGGCCAGACCGGTTATGCCGGCCGTGTCGGATTGTATGAAATGATCAAGGTGGACCGTGGAATGAGGGAGTTGATTTCCAGCGGTGCCAACCATGATGAAATCTTAAATAAAGCGTTTCAGCAGCGAGACATGTTGACGTTGGCCAAAGATGGCGCGGAGAAAATCCTGCAGGGAGTCACGACCATGGAGGAGGTTCGACGGGTGACCTATCTGGGAGAGGATAGCTGATGGCCAGTTTTCAATACAAAGCATTGCGGGATGGACAGCGGAAAAACGGTGTGATCGCGGCGGACAATCTTCAAACGGCTTCGGCAAAATTACGATCCGAAGGGTATGTTATTCTGGAACTTGTCCAAAACAAACGACAGACGAAACAATCAAACCATTCCGTCTTGAATGCGGAACGACCCGCCTGGGAATATAGGCTGTCGAAGGTATTGATCTTCAAAAGCCAGGTTGAAATTACGATGCAGCAATTGGCGTCCGTGCTTCGTTCGGGTGTTCCTATTTTAACGGCTCTGCGTGAAGTGGGCCGCCAGTCGCCGTATTTCTTGAGTCGCGCTTATGCTGCCATTTCAGAAAAAGTCCGCCGGGGACATTCGCTGGAACGAAGTCTCCGCGAAGAAGCTCCATTCATGGGAAAAATCGCAATCGGTCTGATCGCCGTCGGTGAAGCGAATGGTACCTTGGATGAAATGCTGGCTTATTCTGCAGAATTAATGGAACGCGGACGCAAGGTTCGCGGCCAAATAGTACAGGCATTTACCTATCCTGCGATCGTTGTTCTTGGGGCGTTTGGGGTTGGCTACTATATGGTTGCGCATGTTTTCCCCAAAATTATGACATTCATCAATAAGCAAGGTAAGAATGTTCCATTGCCTGCGCCGACCAGAATTCTCATACAGGTCAATGATTTTTTGTCCGCTTATGGGATCTATGTTTTAATGGCACCGCTAATCTTGATAATACTCTTTATTTTAGCACGCCGCAATCCGCGAATGGCGGAGAAAATAGACCGTGCCATCCTGTATATTCCCCTTTTGGGTAAGGCCTTTAAAGATCATTCCAATACAATGTGGTGCCGTACACTGGGGGCTCTGCTTCGCAGTGGTGTTGATGTATTAAATGCTCTGGAGTTAGTCGGCGGAACGTTGAATAATCACTTTTATGCCGCTCAATTCAAAAAAATGAGAGAGATTGTCCGACAAGGCGGCTCTCTTACCAAAGGTTTGGAAACAACGCAGTTATGTGGGCTTTGTCCGATGTCTTTAACAATGGTTTCTGTAAGTGAAGAGTCCGGGGGGTTAGATGAAAGCCTTCTTCATGTCGCCCGCTACAGCGAAGAACAGTTGACACGCCGCGTTTCGCTGTTGAGTAAACTGGTAGAGCCGGCTATTTTTGTCATTGTTGGCGGGATGGTTGGATTTATCTATTTCGCATTTTTTATGGCCATGCTGGCGGTAACAAGAAGTGCAACCTAATATTAAGACATAACGATACAATGAAAGGAATAATGATTGTGAATAAACGAAGTATTAATCTAATCGCTAAACTGTCAATTGCAGCATGGTGTCTGGCAGGATTGCTTGTTGCTGATTTTGTCCAGGGACAACAACCTGCAGCGAGTCCGTCATCCGTGGAAGCAGGCATCTCTCCAATGGCCGATAATACTCAACAGGAAGTTGTGGATTTGAAAAAACAGCCTGAAAAGGATGTGAATTCAATCTCTCATGACCCGTTTCGATCTCATTTGCCGCAGGGAAGCAAGGGTTTCATTCCTTCTCAGGCATCGATCCCCCCCGGCATTAAAGTGCTGGCTATTATGATCGTAGAAGGGGCTGAGCCATTGGCCGTATTAGAGGTTTCGGGCATGGTGGATGTGGTGTATGTTCATCCGGGGGATGTTATCAGTATTGATAATCGCACAACGAATCGATCTTCTCATATTGGCTCTAAAAACAGTAATATCACAAACAGAGTAGATTCCGGCATGCTCTACGTACAAATAGAGAATATTACCAGTCAACAGGTAGAACTATACCCTCGTGACAATCCGTCCGGCAAACAAATTCTGCAATAATCTTATTGAAAACAGAGAACTTGTAAACATGAAAAAAACAATGAAATCTCATTTTATATTATCAGTTATATGTCTTTTGGGAGTCTATACGCCGATAGCATACGCACTCGACGAAGCTGCCAATCATGACAATTCGGAAAAAGTGATCAGTGTCCTGAATATCAAGCAGCTTTCAATGCGTCAGTTTGCCAGGCTGCTTTCACAGGGTAGCGACTGGAAAGTCATCGTCAGCCAGGGGGCATCGGAAATTAATGTCAGTGTGTATCTTGAGGACGTTTACGCTGAGGATGCTTTAAAGGCGATTTGTCAGGCCTATAATCTATGGTACAAGAAAGACCCCACCAGCGGTGTCGTCAGTATTATCACACTGGATGAATATCAAAAAGGGATGCGCGTCCACAACCAGGAAGCCGTTGAAGTGATAACATTGAGATATCCTGACGCCAAGCAGGTTGGAGATTCTCTGCAGCGATTATTTCGTGACCGCGTTATCTGGAACCGACCCGATGATCAAGACGATGAAGAATCAATTGAGGAGTTAGAACTCGCCTTGGAACGGATGGATGCCTTGGCGGACCGGGCTCAGTTTTCAGATACCGATTCTGGCGGTAGTGGAAGCAATAACTCAAGTTTCAACTCGAATTCCAGTCGATCATCCTCACGCCGCAATTCACGTTTTTCAAACAATCAACGATTTTCGCGTAATTCTATAAGCTCGCGGTATCCCGGCAGTTCCTATGGCGGCACTTCAATGCAGGAAAATAAGGTAATCGACGATATTGTACGTGAAGTAGCCCCGGAATCATTGCTGGAAATGCTTGCTCAGTCCGGTAACCAGCCTGTTACAGGTCGTATCGACCAGCCGGGTATTGTATATATTTCCGTATTCAAAGGTTCAAATGATTTATTACTGCGATCGAACGACGCCGAATCTTTAAAAGAGATTATCAAAGTCATTAAAGAACTGGATAAACCCAAGCCCCAGGTTCTCCTTGAGGTTAAAGTTCTGGATATCCTGTTAGATGATGAACAGGCCAGTGGCATAGACTGGTTGTTTCAGGCGGGCGATTTTTCGGGTGGACGGTCCAGTGGGATCAATTCGAACGAGTTTGGAACTGGTTTTAAAGAAATACTTTCACCTTCCACGTCCCTGGTTCCGCAGGGTTCCGGACTGGAACCGCGGTCAACGGTGATGCAACTCGTCACGGATAATGTGTTGGCCCGTATCCAGTTACTTGAAGATCGTAATCGTTTAACCCGCTTGGCAACGCCGACTTTATGTGTCGCTGATAATGAAGCTTCACGTGTATTTGTCGGTACGGAAACAACTATTCTCACATCAGTGGAAATTACTCAAGACACGACGACCGGAGATAACCCTGTTACAACGACCGCAACCAATCCGGAAACCGAAAGAAAAAATGTTGGAACGACATTGCTGATCACGCCTCGCATACATGCCGACCGGACTGCGACAATTCGAATTGTGCAGGAAGAGTCTACTTTAGGTTCAATCCAGACAATCAACTACGGCCAAGGAGAAAGCTTTCAGGCGCAGGATGTCGAAACCAGTTCAGTGGTCACAACGATCGTTGCTGCGGACGGGAAAATTAGCGCCATCGGCGGCCTGATTCGGGAACAAACCGGAAGTCGTCAAACCGGTACGCCGGGACTGATGGATATGCCGCTGATCGGCTCTCTTTTTAAGACAAAATTTGCGAGCACGGAACGACACGAACTTCTTGTTTTGATCCGGCCCTTCATCCTGTTGGCACCGGGAGAAACTGAACCGGTCTCCAGAGAACTCATGCAAAGACTCAGCGAACACCCCAGTGCGCGTGATGACATTCCGGCAATGCGAATTGGGGAAGGGGATTTTCCGGTGATTAATGACAACTTACATCATGTCCCGTCAGAAGCAATTGAATCTCTCAAAAATCGTGCTTCGGTATGGGAAACGGAGTAACTAATTATGAAAATGTATTTGATTTTATTATTGCTGATTTTGGGGTTGAACGGTTGTAGTTTGAATAATGCGGGGTCTGCAGACACACAGATAGACACTGCTAATCTGATTAAAAACAATCAAATGACCGGTCTGCAAAAAGCGAAGTTCCTGCAGCATCAGGGTCGGCACCAGGAAGCTGTTATTGAGTATCGAAAAATAATGGATGCGGCAGCATCCAAGTCACAATACCAACAAGCTCAAATAGGAATCGCCAGGTGTCTGATAAAAATCCGGAAATATCCTGCTGCTATGGCCACATTGAAACCTTTGCCGATTACTCCCGAATCAGACTTGGATCGGGAGGTTCTGGCAATTGCAGGCGAGATATTGCTTCGTATCCAGGAATATATGGAGGCTGAAAGCATCCTGGAGATTGCCTTGGGTGGTATAGAAAGTTTAGAAGTGAAAGATCTTTTGCAAGCGGCTCAAGGCGATATCACTCCAGCATCAGATGTTTTATCGTGGGAAGCAGCCTGCTGCGGCAATCTCGGGCATGCGTATCTTAAAAATGAAAAACTCGAAAAGGCTGTGGTTTTGTATAGGCATGCGGGGGAATTGTTCGCCCTGCAAGGCCAGTCCATTTCCGCTGGCAAAGCCAAGAAAATGGCAGATGATTTGGGAACTCTAATACGATCTTATTCGCCGACTCAATAAGTATGTGTAAGCAAAATAATTTAGTCAGGAATCCTAAAATGTCACTTAATGCTCATAGCCTATTGCGTGAAATGATCAAATCTGATGCTTCTGATCTTCATCTGGCGGCAGATAATCCTCCAATGATTCGGATTCATGGTCAATTATTGCCAATGGATTCTATCCCCGTACTTACCGCTGAGGAAGTTGAGGCGTTAATTCGTCAGTTAGTGGACGATTCAGAATATGATGAGTTGACAAAAACGAGTGAACTTGATTCCGCCATATCCCTGGATGGAGGATATCGTCTTCGTATCAATGCGTATCGTCAGCAAAATACCCTGGCTGCGGCATTAAGATTGCTGCCGAATCGTTTTTTCCAATTTGAAGAACTGGGACTGCCCATAAAAGTTCTGGAGTCAATCAGCCGGCTTCATTCCGGTTTAATTTTGGTTACCGGTGCGACAAGTTCAGGGAAGTCCACGACGATTGCCAGTATTGTCAACCAGCTAAACAGTACCCGCCCCTGTCATATTCATACGATTGAAGATCCTGTGGAATACCGCCATATCAGCAATAAGGCGTTTGTAACTCAGCGTGAAGTAGGACGCGATACGGTCAGCTTTGCAGAGGCCCTTCGCCGTTCAATGCGAGAAGACCCGGATGTGATCGTTGTCGGCGAAATGCGTGACCTGGAAACGATGTCTGCGGCGCTGACATTGGCCGAGACGGGACATCTGACTTTTGCGACGCTTCATACATCAAGTGCGATGCAGACGATCTCACGTATTATTAGTTCCTATCCCGCCAGCCAGCAGGCACAGACACGCGTCCAGCTCGCTTCAACGCTGCAATATGTTATCTGTCAAAAGCTTATTCCATGGGACAAAGGCAACGGGCGATCACTTGCCGCGGAAATTCTGGCCGTCACTCCGGCCGTTCGAGCGATGGTTCGCGAAGAGAAAACCCATCAAATTAAAACAGCCATGCAAACCAATTACGATATGGGAATGAGGACGATGAATCAATCCCTTCAGGAACTGATTAAACAAGGCAAACTTACATTTCAAACCGCTTTTCAATACAGCGAAGACAAAAAAGAATTCCAAGCTGTAAACGAATAAGCACAGCATTCCATACGGCCGAACGTTAAAAAATATATTCGCGTTAGGTGGTTATTTAAGTTCAAACCTCTGACTCAACTATGACACCATAAGTGGAAATATTGAGCTATCGCACAGAATAAGATGGATTTACCGTCAGAAAGGACTGTGAATCTGCGTCATTTTTGCGTCAGTCGCCAGTTGTAAACCACTTGTTAGTCTCACTAGGGTTCACTTGTTATTCACTTGTGATCCTCATTTTAACGAAAAAAAACAGTTTGTAAGCTATTGTAATATAATGGGTTATGGAGCGAATAGAGGACTGTCGATCCGAAGGTTGAGGGTTCGAGTCCCTTCGGGAATTTACAAGGAAAAGATTTGACAATGGCAAATTATACTTAGTATACTAAGTATACTTATTATAATAAAACGAGGACAAGTTTATGCTAAGTACAGTTGAAGTCGCAAAGCGTATTGGCGTATCCAAGAGTACTCTTCTAAGGTGGTTGGATGAGGGGTTTGTCGATGATGTTGAACGTGACTGGCGAGGTTGGCGAGTTTGGAACAGTGATGATGTCGAGCGTGTCAGAACTTTCCAGAAGATCTATAAAAGTAAACCCATCAAACGTGTCAGGCGAAGCTCAATTTCAAGGATTGAATATGCCAATGCTGCGGCTGAAAGCATGAGAAGTTTTGCTCAAGGATATTCTCGGAGGTCGGAAGCGTGAAGATTCGCCAGGCAAAAGCACATGACGCTGTACGTTGTGCAGAATTCTGTTGTGTGCACACCGCAGAAGAACTTAAAGGAATGCTTCGAAAGGACGACACTCAGTGGTTGGTGATTGAGGATGACAACGGAAACGTTGTCGGCCTTGGGATCATCAATTTCTGGAATTGGAACAAAATGGCATGGATATGGAATTTATGGGTAAATAGTACCGTAAGAGGAAAAGGATATGGCAGGGCCTTGCTAAAAGGGATGCTTAAAGAAGCCAAAAAAGGTGGAGCTAGGGTTATAATGAACTTCGGTCCGCCCAATCCTCATGACTGCTCTCTTTGTGAGTTGCTTGTTTATAACGGTTTTCGTGTCTGTGGTATGAACGACCGCTGGTTCGCCGATCAAAAGGACGCAACAGCTGTCTTTTACGGTTATGATTTATGAAAGGAGAGATTATGGCTAAGAAAAAGGATACGTTAGTACCCTGCGAAAAAGTATCGCCCGGTTATGAAGAGATATATCTCGGCGAAATTTCCGATACGCCTGTCCGGGAAAGCCAAATGGTTTCTGTGCTGTATTCAGACGAAGAGGGTAACCTTATCAGTCAGTGGTGTACTTTTCCATGGATCTTCCCGGATGAGAAGGGGCAATGGAAAGAAGATGCATGGGATGATGCAGTCAAGTGCCTGAATAAAATGCAGAGCAATTTGAGGCAGCTAAATGACGATATTCGTCTGCTTCGCTGCCACATCACTAGTCTTATTCCCTGTGACAGCGGTTTGCCGGTTACTATTGATGAATTACTGTTTGCCATTGGGCGGGGAAAACTGGAAGGGTCATCTTTTAAGAATGGATGTTTATGTTCTGGTTTGGGATGCAGCAGATTAAAAACCAGTCAACCCGGACAGCCAGAAAGCCTCAAAGTAATACACGAGGTGCTAAATGCCTATCTTGCAGGTAAATCTAAACAAGATACTGTCAAGATACATTCTGAGGCAGCGGGATTTATTGAACGGGCGTGGCAATGGCTTGGTTCGGTTTCAAAATTAAGCAATGTGCAACAAAAGATGCTGGATCGGGTGCTGATGATAATGGATTATTTCGCCAGGTGCAGTGTCCAGATGGCAATCAAGCCTGTGCAGGATACGGTGGATGAGCTAAAGGAAATTGAGACCCTGGGTAATGATCTGTTCTCTTACGAAGTTTCTCATGAAAACATAATCGGCGGGCCTGGAGAGCCAAGCGGACGCGGTCCCCGTCTCGATGCAGAGATAGCAGAACTTGCAGGACTTCCTGAGATTCATCCAAAGTGGGAGTATGCCGCATATAAGGAAGCACTTGATACGCTCAAGGATGAGCAGAAGCAGGAACTGTACAAAACCTGCTGCGCCATCGCCTCGGGAATTCATACGCTCTCGGACTGTCATCACAGCACGTTTCGCTACATTGAAGGCTGGATCCACGGCATCGGAACAGGTAGATTAGGCATCCCCACACGCAAGGCACAAAGCGAAAAACAACGCTTAGGCCATATGCTTTTTGGGTATGCATTGGGCCTGGACCGGTGGCTGGCGCGTGTCCCTCTGCAATTCCTACTTCTGGACCTCGGACACATCGATCTTGGCTTTGATCCAAGAAATAACATCATTCGGGTTTACGCGTGTCTTGGTGAGGAAGTAACTCCTGAAAAGGAATGGCTGGCGGCTTGTCTCTGGTACAATCTGGTTTACAACCAGCAAGGTGGACTGATCAGTCACACGGATCTTATTAATCAGTGTAAGAACAAGGGTGTCACTGTTGATGGGTGGATAGATTCGGTTTTTAAAAATGATTCCCAAAAAGAAATCTGGTGAAGCTTTTGGAGTATACGTAACTTAGTATTAACTTATTAAAAAAATGAAGGATAAAAGGAGGTCTCAAATGAAACATTTGTCCGTTCTGCTCTTCGTTTTACTAATAAGCATGGCTTCATGCACAATTCAGAAGGAAGAGATTGTAGAGAAAACAGTAAAAGAGAATGAAGCATATTCTTTTCAGCCGAAACCTCTTGATGATGAGTGGAGTAATTGGCTTGTCGGCAAGTGGAAAGTCATTTCGGGCCACACAGATTTTATTGAGGGCGAGGCTGAAAGCGTGGAGGAATCAAATGAGGAAGTAGCAGCTGGGTTTACAATAGAGCCATGTTTGAATGGTCAGTTTTTAATTTGGAAAAGCTGGAACGAAATAGGTGAGATGACTGCTGAAGAAAAGAAAGAGCTTAAGGAGGCGTTAAAAAAGACAACAAAAGTTTCGGATGATGAATTAGAGCGATTTGTGAATATGCCTTACAAATCTGTGCTAATTCAAACAATCTGTCCAAAGACCGGAGAAAGGATTGCGTATTGCTTTGACAGCCAGCGTTTGTACGGCCAAGGTACTGGCAGATTGGAAGCAAATAAAGAAATTATGGAATGGAAATGGTCAGGAATCGGCCGAGGGGTTACAAGTATAGGTATAATTGAAAAAATCAATGACAATAAATTTTCTGTTGGCCATAAATATACTTTGCCCGATGGTAATACAATGGAAGAGAAATTGGATATAGCCAGAACAGAATAACGGCCAGAAAGCCAATTCTAATAGCCTTTTAAGGAGATATCTAAATATGTCAGAAATATTTCCTAAACCAATTAGAAATCTACCACAAGCTACTATTCCGTTTGATGGGATCAAAGCTTACCTTTCACAGGCAGAAGATCATCAAATTCTATTTATGGAGTTTACTGAAGATGTCGAAGTGCCGGAACATTCACATGAAGCCCAGTGGGGTGTGGTAGTAGCTGGGAAGATAGATTTGACAGTTGACGGTATCAAGCGAACATATACAACAGGTGATAGTGTTTATATTCCCAAAGGGGCTAAACACTCCGCAAAAATATATGCAGGCTATGCCGACATTTCATTCTTCAATGAAAAAACCCGTTGGAAAACAAAATAAATGATTAATCCTTCAGTTTCTTACGATTGAAGTTGTAACACTTGCATTTTTTAGACGCATGTGACTTGGTATGGTGCATCCGCATTCTGCAACTATTATGACTTTAGATTGCCAACTGCAATCTTGGACCTGGAGCTACAACTATTAAAGTTAGCCCGGGTGTATATGCTCTTTCCAAAACAATGGTGCTGGGAGACAAACGAGTTTATAATGAAAAAGACAGACTAACAATTGAGGCTGTTGTGCTGCCGGATGATTCTAATTGGCAACCGACACTAATGTGTAGTAGCCATTACGGCTTGTTGAAAAAGTCCGTTTTAGGATTGAATTTTAAATAAGTTTGTTCATAATGGTCTCTGATGCATGGAGGCTAATTATGCAAGGTAAAAAATATTACGAAGAACGGCTTTTCTCAACCATCAATCTCAAAAGTATGATTCCCAAAAACCATCTTTTAATGAGGATTGACAAAGCTATCGATCTGGATTTCATTTATGAATTAACATCAAATTTGTATTGTTCTGATAACGGCCGCCCCTCGATCGATCCTGTCTTGTTCTTCAGAATACAATTGATAGGTTATTTGTACGGCACTAAATCTGACAGAAAGCTTTGTGAGCAGATTCACCTCAATATTGCCTTTCGCTGGTTCTGCCGTCTTCACTTAGAGGATCGTGTTCCCGACCACTCTTCATTAACTCGAATTCGTGATCGTTTTGGGGTGGAAACCTACCAAGCGGTATTTGAACGTTTGGTTCAATTATTGCGAGAAAATGGCTTTATTAAAGGGCAAAAGGTCATGATGGACGCCAGTTTAGTTGAAGCCGACGCATCTGTTGATAGTCTTCAGGAACGTCAAAACAGTGATCCTGAGGCCAGAGAATTGAGATATTATGAAAAACGTTATCATGATTTCAAAGAAGGCAAAAAGAAGCGTAAAGTATCCAATCAAACACATGTTAGCAGAACAGATTCCGATTCTACGCTGGTGGGTCGTCCAGGGGCATATGGCAAGCTTTTTTACAAAGTTCATTATGCGATGGATGGTAAAAACCGTTTTATTCTCGACAGCTATGCAACGACAGGCAGTCAACATGAATGTACTATTTTGCCAAAACGCATAGACTACTTACTAAACTATATGAAAATGCCAATTAATGAAATTATTGCAGATAAGGGGTATGGCAGAGGTCCAACCTATGGATTTTTACGAGAGCATAATATTCGTTCCTATATTCCTTTACATGATGACAATTTAGGCCAAGGCCGACTTAGCAGAACAGATTTTAAATACGATAAGAGACGTGATCGTTATATATGTCCTAACAATAAATCCCTTTATCCATATGATAAATGGGACCATGGCATGATTAAGCGTTATCGAATCGTTGGGGGGCATTGTAAATCATGTCCTTTGAGGGAAAGTTGTTTGCCTGAAAAACATAAGAATCGTTCAAGATTTATGTACCGAAATCCTCACCAGGATGAAATAGACAAAATAAAGAAACGGCAAACGACTAAACATTTTAAGAAAAAGTTAACAGAACGACAATGGAAACTTGAAGGCTTGTTCGGAGAAGCAAAAGAGAACCATTGTTTGCGTCGGGCAAAATACCGAGGTTTAAAAAAGGTGCAGATCCAGTTCTATATGACTGCCATAGCTCAAAACTTAAAACGGCT
>JANQGW010000161.1 GCA_028282905.1 Sedimentisphaerales bacterium
CAGGAACTTTGCAACGGTGCCCCGTTCTATGTGCTGGGCCCGTTGGTGACGGATATCGCCCCGGGTTATGACCATATTACCAGTGCCATCGGCGGAACAGCCGCAGCATTTTACGGCGCATCATTCTTATGCTATGTGACACCGCGAGAGCATCTGGGGCTGCCTAATGCCGATGATGTCCGGGCCGGCGTGGTGACCAGTAAGATTGCCGCACACGCTGCTGACGTGGCACGCGGATTCGGCAATGCCGCCGAACGTGACCGCCGATTGAGCATCGCCCGCGCGAATCTCGACTGGGAAAAGCATCTGGACGAGGCGATTGATACCACCACTGCCCGCAGCATGTATGAAGAAGCCTGCAAGAACAGTACAATGCCCGGCCAGGGCGGCGAAGATTTTTGTACGATGTGCGGTCGCGAGTGGTGCAGTGTACGAATCAATAAAGAATTGCGGGAAACACCCCAATCATAGTACTGTTTTAGCGAGATGGGCCGATGAGAAAATCCCGGCTGAGGCCGTCCATTGTTCTGGTTGCGGATCGGACATTGAGTGCCGACTATAAGGCGCTCTTTGAGGGGATTTTTGCCACGATGCAGACGACCAAGGTGCCGGAGTTGGTAATGCGGCGATTTATCAGTCCATCCGCGAAGACTGATGCGGAGGGCCGTACCGTAACCTCACCGTTGGGGCTTCGGCGGGTCGAGTCCTCTTTGTTGAAGCATCTGGATCTGTCGCGTGAAGACATTGTCTGTACGATACCGGAACAGTTGCCGCGTTTGCTGGGGCCGTGGGTGAAGATTGTCGCTTTCAGTTCGTCCGATCCGCTGGGCCGCGGCATGAGCAATACTACGACGACTAATTTCTGGTCCGGCGAGCTTTATACGCGACTATTTTCACGCCGTCTGTTGTCACTGCTTTTTGAGGCGAAAGAAAAATATGACTTTAAAGTCGTCGGCGGAGGCGCGGGTGCCTGGCAATGGCAGCTTTATGACGATCCGACGGCGAAGGCCTGCCTGGATTGCGTCTATGAAGGCTATTTTGAGGATAAAGGCCCGGCATTGTTTCAGGATATCCTTGACGGTAGACCATTTGATCACCATGTCGTTTCCACCCAAACCGCCACTTCGGGAATTTGTCCGATTCAAGGCGCATCCATGTTGGGGATGATCGAGATTTCCCGCGGCTGCGGACGCGGCTGCCGGTTTTGCTCGGTGGCGAAGAAAAAAATGGAACATCTGTCGGTGGATTTGGTTTTGGCTGATTTACAGACCAACGCGGCTAATGGTGTTTATTCAGTGGTCAGCGGCAGTGAGGATTTTTTTCGTTACGGTGCCGAAGATCTGACGCCGAATTTTGAGAAACTGCATGAATTATTAACCGCGATGCAGACGGTTGAGGATTTGTCGTTTATGCAGATTGACCACGCCAACGTAACCAGTGTTGCTGCTCTGACAGATGAGCAATTACAGGAAACACGGCGGCTGTTGACGTGGAAGGCGAAGAGTCGCTATCTGTGGGTGAACATGGGTGTTGAAAGCGCCAGCGGTCAACTGGTTGCGGCCAACTGCCCCGGTAAAGTCAGTCCGTACCGGCCGGAAGACTGGGAGGGACTGCTGTATGAAACCGCCGACCGCATTACACATAATGGTTTTTACGGCGTTTACAGCCTGGTGCTGGGCCTGCCCGGTGAAACACCGGACGATATCGCACAAACCATGAAATATGTGCGTTTTCTCGAAACACAAAACGCCGTGGTCTTTCCGGTTTTTTATGAACCGTATCAGATTGATGAGGTCCATCAGGGCCACCGGTTTACATTGGATTCGATGCGGCTCGATCATCTGGAACTGTACCGGGCGTGCTATGAGATCAATTTTAAGAATGTGCCGCTGCTGTTCTGGGACAACCAGCGATGCGGCGGCGTGCCGTTTTTCAAGCGGGCTGCCATGCGGCTTCTGGGAAAAGGTGAAATATTCCAGTGGCGACAGGCGTTTAACCGGGTGCAGCGAGACATTGAAGCAAGACAACATGCCGCAGTGAGGCTCAAAGATGTCGGATGATGTGAAAACTGTATCAGGCAAAGACGATTACTGTCTTGGTGTTCCGCCCGAACGCCGGCAGCGTGACGAGCTGCGCGCCGCCGCTGGCGATTATGTGGTGAATAATGCATTGGTAGCCCCGGTTTCATTAGAGGACTTGAACTGCCATGCTGAAACAATGCTGCTGGAAGAACAATTGTCAGCCGATTACCAGCCGTTTGCAATCGTGGTGCTGAATAATGAATTATGGCGTCAAAGTTTGCTGGCAGTGCCATTTGAAAAACGCCTGCTTTTGCTGCCGCAGTGTTTGAAACACAGCCAATCCTGTCCGGCCGAGATCGATCATCTGGGTTTGATCTGTAAACACTGCGGCAGATGTACGATTGACCGCATCAGTCATCGCGCCGAAGAACTGGGCTATGCGGTATTAATCGTCGAAGGCTCACCGGTCGTCATGGCGATGATCGAGTCGGGACAAATTCAAGCAACGGTTGGCGTAAGTTGTCTTTCGGTGTTGGAGCGGGTTTTTCCGTATATGGAAGCGGCGGCGGTGCCCGGAATGGCGATACCGCTGCTCAAAGACGGCTGCGTGGATACAATATTTGACGAGGATTGGCTGACCGATGTGCTGGAGGTATTTGAAGAAACGCGTGAGGCTGTGGACTTAACCCGGCTCAAGAAGATTGTTGCCGACTGGTTTGAGCCGGAGAAGTTGGCGACTTATTTTCCTGAAGCGGATGGTCAAACCGGACAGTTAGCAGCTGACTGGCTGGCTGGGGCGGGTAAACGTTATCGTCCGTTGCTGGCGGCCGGCGTTTATGCCACATTGACTGCAACCGCGATCGATAAGATTTCCGAATCCGTTCGACAGTCCGCTGTTGCGATTGAATGTTTTCACAAGGCCTCGCTGGTTCATGACGATATCGAAGATGGTGACACTCACCGTTACAATCAGCCGACATTGCACGAAACGCACGGTGTGCCTATCGCGTTGAATGCCGGCGATTATCTCATTGGTCAGGGCTATCAATTGCTGGCAGAGTTGGGTTGTGATAATACACAGAAGACCGAACTATTGAAAATTGCCGCTGAAGGGCATCGTCGATTGTGTATCGGGCAGGGGGCAGAACTGGCGGCGACGGCCGGCAAAGAGGATTTGCCGGTCGAGAAGGTGCTGGCAATCTTTTCGCAAAAAACGTCACCGGCCTTTGCTGTGGCGTTGAAGATTGGGGCTGTATTGGCGAATGCTGACGAATCGATCCTTACAGCATTAGATGCCTATAGTGAAGCGGTCGGCATTGCCTATCAGATTCGTGACGATCTGCTGGACTGGCAGGCGGCTCAGTCTCATAAGGAACTGTCCATTATAGAATCGTTGGCACGGGATATGGAAACCGACAAGGCTATTGCTGAAACACGCCGACTTTTGGAAGTTTACCGAAAGCAGGCGATTGCATCGCTGGATGGCATTGTCCAGTCGGATTGCAAGGCGTTTTTGCGGAAGGTGATTACCAAAATATTTGATGGAACCGAAGCGATGGGGTGTTGCGATGAACATTCGTCAGAGTCTGATTGAGGCCGTCGCGCGGTCGAAAGACCTGCTGGGGTCCAGAGTGGCCGATGTGGTAAGCATCCTGCAGGCCCGACAGCGGGCCGATGGTGGATTTCCCGGCAAAGGCACCGACAGCGACTTGTATTATACCGGCTTTGCTTTATTGAGCCTGATTGCCCTGGGAGGCGATTACGATAGCGACAGGGTAACTCATTATCTGGAGTCATTTGGCGATGGGGAAGGTTTGGATTTGGCCCATCTGGCGGGTCTGATTCGCGAGCGGCGGTTGGTCATGGATGCCCCGTTTGACGATGCCCTGCGAAACGCTTTTCTGGAACGCCTGAAAAAATTTCACTGTGCCGACGGCAGCTTCCATCATCTGCACGGGGGCGAAACCGGTTCTGCTTACGGCTGTTTTCTGGCGATCGGGGCCTATCAGGATTTGGACTGTTCACTGCCCGAAGGCTATACCGAGGCTATGCTGGCTTATATTGACCGGCTAAAAGGCTCCGGCGGCGGGTATTTTAACGAAGTGGATATCCCTGCGGTCTCGGTGCCCGCAACGGCGGCGGCAATGATGGTGCGACGCATTTTAACCGGTCAATCGGATGATTCAGATGCGGCTCAGTGGCTGATGAAATGTCTTGACGGCGGCGGATTTCGTGTGATGCCGCTGGCGCCGGTGGCCGACCTGCTCTCGACGGCGGTGGCACTGCACAGTCTGTCGTTGGCGGGTGTTGATCTGATGCCGATTCGACAAAAATGCCTGTGCTATGTTGATCTGCTCTGGAACGGTGAACTCGGTTTCTGTGCGAATCAATACGACCCGATCAGCGATACCGAATATATGTTTTACGGCCTGCTGGCATCGGGCTACTTATGCGGGAAAAGCCATGGTTGACCGTGATCTTCTGCAGCAAACAATCGCCAACACCAGGGCGGAGTTGCTGGATGCACGCAACAGCGACGGTGTCTGGTCCGGCCAACTCAGCAGCAGCCCGCTGGCGACGGCGGTAGCGGTCTTTACCCTCTATAAAGTCGATGCCGAAAAACATCGTACCTTGATCGAAAACGGCCTACGATGGCTGGCCGAAAACCAACATCCTGATGGCGGCTGGGGCGATGCCGAAATGCTGGATCCCGCTAATCTCAGCACAACGCTTCTGTGCTATGCCGCATTTAATGCTGCCGGTAACGGGCAATATGGAGAGGTCATTGAAAAGGCAGGAAATCGAATCAAAAATCAAACCGGCAGATTAACCGCAGAAAATATTTCCAATGCACTCTATCAAGTCTACGGTAAAGACCGGACGTTTGCAGTGCCGATATTAACCATGTGTGCTTTGGCGGGGGTATTAGGTGCCGACGGGTGGAAAGTCGTCAAACCACTGCCGTTTGAATTGGCGGTACTGCCGCGATTTTTATTTCGTTGGCTGCGGCTAACTGTCGTCAGTTATGCACTGCCCGCTTTGATTGCTATTGGACAGGTTGGCTATCATTTCAAACGGCCCACAAATCCACTTACGCGTCTTATCAGAAAATCAACGCAGAAAGCAACATTGCGACTAATGGAAAAACTCCAGCCGACAAACGGTGGTTTTCTGGAAGCGACGCCGCTGACGTCGTTTGTTACGATGTCATTAGCGGCCATGGATTTAAAGTCCCATCCCGTCGTGGAAAAGGGCGTTGAATTTATCACGCAATCAACCCGAGCCGACGGAAGCTGGCCGATTGATACAAATTTGTCCACTTGGGTGACAAGTCTGTCAATTCAGGCACTCAAAGAGGACGAACTGACTGCTGATGACAAAAAAAGAATCGCCGACTGGTATATCGCTCACCAATATAACGACAGGCATGTTTACACCGCTGCCAAACCGGGCGGCTGGGGATGGTCG
>JANQGW010000173.1 GCA_028282905.1 Sedimentisphaerales bacterium
TCATGAGCGTTTGTATTGCCTCACTGCTGCTGGCAGGTGCTATCTTCTGCATCTGGAGCCAAATCTCATTCCGTATGAATATGGTTCGGAACGCACGGACACTTGCCAAAATGACCGCCAATCACTGCTCTGCAGCGCTGGCTTTTGACGATGATGCCAGTGCAACAGAAACACTGCGATCCTACATTGTCGAAACTTCTGTCGTAAGCTGCTCTATCTACAAAACTGACGGAAACCATTTCGCCTCCTATGTTCGCATAAACAGCCCTGCTCCGGAACAACAAATGCGGGAAACCGTCGGGCATTATCACTTTGAAAACGGCTATCTCACACTCCCACATCCGATCTTTCTGGAAGCGGACCGAATTGGGACCATCGTTCTGAAAACGGACCTGACCCCCCTGGCGGAAAACTTTAAAACAAACTGCCTGATTATTCTCGGAATTATTGGAATTGCCTTGACAACCAGTTACCTTTTATCGATGGCGCTGCAGCCGATTGTCTCGAAGCCAATTCTGAGGTTGGCAGCCCTCTCCAGACATGTTTCCAAGAAACGCGATTATTCAAGGCGTGCCGCCAACAACTCTAACGATGAAATCGGTGTCTTGATTGACGCATTTAATCAAATGCTGGATGAAATTCAGGCTGAAATGCAGGAACGCTTCAATGTGCAAATGGAGTTGACTGAACATCGGGACCATCTGGAGGAAATAATTGACGAACGCACGGCGGAGCTGAAGTCCACCAATCAGCGGCTTGAACTCACAGCGGAAAAGGCCAACCTGATGGCCCGACAGGCTGATGACGCAAACCGGGCCAAAAGTGAATTCCTGGCGAATATGAGTCACGAAATCCGAACGCCCATGAACGCTATTTTAGGTTTCAGTGAACTGCTGGCGGAAGAAGACCTGACCGAACAGCAGCAATCGTTTCTGAATACTATCTTAGCCAGCGGAAAAGGACTGCTGCAACTGATTAACGATATTCTGGATTTCTCCAAGATCGAAGCGGGTCGGCTGGAAACCGAAATCATCCAATGCGATACCGAGAAATTCCTCGGCGATATCAATTCATTCCTGCGTCCACTGGCAATGGAAAAAAGTCTGGACTTTGAAATATTGCAGTGCGGTGATCTGCCGGCCTTTTTCTTTACCGATCCGGTCCGCGTGCGGCAATGCCTGGTCAATCTGGTGGGTAATGCGATTAAGTTTACCACCGAAGGCCATGTCTTCGTTAATGTTTCAACAGAACGCAACGGCGACAAAGACTTTGTCCGCTTTGATGTGGAAGATACCGGCATCGGTATTTCGGAAGAAAAACAAAGTGCCATCTTCGAAGCGTTTACTCAGGCCGACGGCAGCACGACGCGCGAATACGGCGGTACGGGACTGGGGCTGACCATTACCCGACAGCTCACAACACTGCTGGGCGGAACTGTTGCGCTGAAAAGTACACCGGGCCAAGGCTCGGTCTTTTCCATTATACTGCCGGCAGGCGTCCAACTGGCACAGACGCCGACAATCAATACTTATCATGTGATCGAAGACGTTCTCGATGCCCCGCAGCAGGAAACTGACAGTGACACTGACAATGGAATGAATATCTTAGTTGCTGAAGACGCCCCGGCCAATCAGGCACTCATTCAGATATTGCTCGAACGGCTTGGACACACGGTTTGCCTTGTTGAAAACGGCGCCGAAGCATTGGACGCCATGGCAAGTGACGGCCACTTTGATCTGATCCTGATGGATATGATGATGCCGGTGATGAACGGCTACGACGCCACCCGAAAACTGCGTGAAAACGGGCACCATCTGCCCATTATCGCCCTGACAGCCAATGCCATGAAAGGCGATGATCAAGAGTGCCGTGAGGCCGGATGTGACGGGTATCTCAGCAAACCCATCGACCGAAAACACCTCATCGAGTTGCTGGAGCAGTATTCAACGTCAAAAAACATCGCAGCAAAATAAATTCCGATTTCCTTCTTTGATATTCTCTCTGAAATTACGGGTGATCAAAGGTCATCTTTTTGGCTTCGACGCCTTCGACCGCGTTGAGTTTTCCGATCAGTTCGTCAGCCTTGAGGTCATCATCAATCAGTTCCAGCAACAGTAAACCATTTGGCGAGCAAAAGCCCGCATCGGCTTCGTGAAGTCCCAGCCGGGTGCGAATACTGCATCCGTATTCGGTCAGCAAATGCTGAACGGCATCGACATGCTGAATGCGATCGGTAATGTGAACGCCTGCAATAATATGTCTGGACAACGGCATAATCATCTCCTTAAAAAAATCAAGTATAGAAGAACTCTCCGAGCTTTCCGATTTTCTTTTTAAATTTCGGCAGTGACGGTTTCAGGAACCCGTCCACTTTCTCGCTGTTTTGCACAATGGACAAGAACAACCGCACCATGCCTTCCAAATCGCAGACGGAGACATATTCGGCAGCGATTTTTCCGGTACGTCGGTTCTGGTTATGATAGTTGCCCAGCGGAATGCAGACCGCCGCATTGGTATAACCGTAGCGGTCATAGACCGTCGATTCGCAGCAACCTCCGTCCATCAGTTTTCGCTGAAACTTAAAGGTTTTGTCTTTGGCCTTCAGGCACTTGGCGGCATCGACCAGAAATGCTGTCAGTTCAGGCGTAAAAATGCTCAGCGCATCGCCAACACGCACGACCACGCCATCGCCCATCTTGGCTGACGGAATCACACTGCTGGTTTCAATCGCAATCATTTTGGTGCGTTTGGAAAGCTGTTTAGTCAGACATAAATGTTTGGCACCGTGCAGGCCCGCTTCTTCGGCCACGGTAAAGACAGCCTGAACTTTTTTGCGAATCTTTCGGCGAACTAACTCATCCAACAATGCCAGTACCGAGACACAGCCGACCAGGTCGTCACAGGCCCGGCTAATCAGTCGATCGCCGCGAATCTGACAAGCCGGTAAATCCCACATGCCGAAATCGCCCTTTTGGACATCGCCTTCGACTTTGAGCCGGACTTCGCGATAGCGTTTTTTCAGGTCAAACTCTGTCCCCGTTACCTGTGCCTTGACCGAGCCGTTCGCCGTAAAAATCTTCACCTTAGCACCTTTGAAGAAGCTCTCGGCCACGCCACCGTAAAACAAAGCTGTTGTGCGTTTCCGATGTGAATCGGCATCAATCATAAAACCAGGATGATCCATGTGAGCAGCAAACGCAAAGACGGTATTTTTGTATGCGCCACCGTAAGTGGCAATAAGATTGCCCACCTCGTCCTGTTTAACAGCGATCTTTCGCTGCCGGCAGAACTCAAGGATGTACTGCTGAATCGCCTGCTCCCGGTACGGAGCGGTTGGATTCGCCAAAAACTCCTTTGCAAGCTTTATCATACGTTGTTTCATCATCTTTCCTTATTTAAAATGGCTGGTATCATACCGATACTCATAAAGAATATTCCCAACTTCACGCAATGCCTCAATAGTCTCGGGATACGGATTGTCACAGCCGTCAACTAGCCCGATTTGATAGTTTTCGCCGTCGCCGCGACCGGTCAATGCCTGATCGCGGTATTGGAACCAATGCGTGCCCACGATACGCCAATCCCGCAGTGCGCCAAAGACATATTCGCGATACTTCTGTGCCCGGCCCCGCTGATCCGTACAGGCCACCAATCCCGTATGGAACATTCCCCGGTCCAACGCCCCGAAATGGAACTCCCCAATAATAATCGGTTTTTCCAGTCCTTTCGGAACAGGTAGTGAACGGATGCTGTGGGCGTAACGATTATACGAAACCACATCGCAATATTTGGCAGCCGCTTTAACGGCCCGGTCGTTGGCCCACGCAAATCGACAACCCAGATAAAGCTGATGCGGTGCCGCGGCCTTCAATTCTTCCCGAATGATCCTGAAATAGGTCTCAGCAATCATCGTATAAAACGCCGTTAAATCGCCATGTGCTTGTTTCTTATCCGGTTCAACACGGCTTTTCAGCAATCCATCCCAAGAACCATAACCGCTACCCCAGGCTCGATTAAGTTTTTCAATCGTTTCATATTTTTCTCGAAGCACTTTGACAAATGCTTTTTTGGCGTGTTGGTCGGCCGGGCTTTTCAAAGCTGCCACTGCCAAAGATGTCTCATTGCCCCACGACAGTTCATTATGCACAAAGAAACCTATACACCACGGGTCGCCGATGCTTTTATCTTTTTCGGCTTCGATGCGTTTCTTTAATGATTGCCGAAATGCCGGATCAAACACGTCAAAGAATTTCCCCCAGTAACCCTCGGAGCCTTCAATTGAACGGCTGGAAGTATGAATCGTCGCGACATACGGCGTTTTCCGCTTCAGATAAATATCCCGCTGAGACCAATTGCCAATCGTATTCATGCCCCAGCTTCGCAGCCGCCGGTGACACAGCTGGGCGGTCGTTTCATAAAAATCTTCACCGTATTTTCGCATGAGATTGGCCGCGGCAAAATCAAATGTTCGATAACGTTTGCCCTTGTAAAAGCCGTGTGGCGCCCAGTTGCCGCGTCCGTAAAACCTCGCAAAGGCATCATCTTCTTTCGGCAGCCATTGAAAATAACTCTCACGCTCTGAAATCGGCGTCGAAGAACCAAAATTAACGCAGTCTACCCCATGTGACCAGAAAAGACGCCCTGTCGGATCCACCAGCCACCACTGGCCCTTCTGCTTTTCGACGCGGAAAAAGCCCGTAGCGTTTAGCTGCGGCCCTTTTGTCCAGCCGCCGTATTGGTTCCACGCGTCCGGGCTGGGGTATGCCTTCATATCCGCCTGTTCAGCTTCTTTGGCCTTGGTCAAAGCCGCCAGTGAATGAATCTTTCCCGGCCAATCGGCATGTTTAAACTGTCCGAATTCATCAACAAACGGGATAAACCCCTTTGCTTTCATCCGCTGAGTTCGGCCCTCGGCACGAAGATTTTCAAACTCAAACGTATAATCCCGGCTGGGTTTTGGCAGAAAGACGATGACCTGTGTTACTTTGGACGTATCCAGCTTGCTCTGGTGTTTGGGGCAATCTCGCATCCCCACCAGTTCCAGCGGTTCATCCAAAACCCAAGGGGTTGAATGCAGTTTGGTTGACAGCGTTTCAGTCCGGCCGGGGGCAATCTCTATGGTCACGGTCATGCTGCGTTTGACATCCTTGCGATCATCATCTACTCGCAAAGCAATCTTCAGCGAAACATCCGACAGATTCCGTACATCGAGGCTGACCCGCTCAAAGGTCGATAAATCCATCGGCCCCTTCGGCATCTGCAGCGTCAATCCCGGCCAGTCATGTGCATGGCCGGTGATCACCTTAACTGCACCATCGCTGACACTATATTTCGCGTCCGAAGCTGATACAAACTCCCGCATCGTCGCCTGATCAAACTCGCACAGACGCTCCGCAGATACCCAAACAGCCAATATCAAGAAAAAGCTCAGGCAAACCCGGAAAGAAACAAACGACTGTCTTAAAAGTGACACACTTTTCCGTAATGATTCCATAGCCTTTCCCCGTAAATCAATCGTGCTACTGTTCCAGCATTTCGCGCAGGATGTCTGCGGCGATTCGCACATATTCCGGGCAGTCACTAAAGGCTCCCGGACGCTTCATCGCCAACTGGCCGTCTTCGGTGGTCATATCAAAACCCAGCAATTCCCGACAGGTTGCCGACCCGGCCTGCAGTTTGAATTCGGCGACCAAATCCCGTACTTTGCGATAGTTTTCAAACTTTGCCGTTCGGTCATCACCGCTAATCGAACCGTACTTGAGACCGAGGACCATCACCGCCCCGGTCAGTGCGCCGCAGGTCTCGCTCATCTGGCCAAGCCCGCCGCCGAAACCGGAAGCGATTTTCAACGCCGTCTGTTCATCCAGATCAAACATGTCCGCATACGCCGCTAACACAGCCTGCGAACAACTGAATCCCTCGCTAAATAAGTTTACCGCTTTTTGTGTTCTGTCCATACCATCCTCCTATTGATGATCCGTAAACTTTTGCCATTCACTCAAAACGGTCTGCGCCAACGGCTGAATGGTTTTTTCCGAAAAATCAAATGTCAAGCCCGCTGCCTCAAACAATTGCGGCAAGGGCCGACTGCCGCCGAAGGCCAGTGCCTTTTTATAGTTGTCTAACGCTGCGGGCATACTTTCTTTCGATTGGAGCCAGAGGCCTAACGCACCCAACTGAGCGATGCCGTATTCGATATAGTAGAACGGCACCTGGAACAGATGCAATATCGCATGCCACTGGGCCGCCCGCACGGTTTCAAATCCCGTCCAGTCCACCAGCGACGTACCGAAACGGTCGTTCAGTTCAATCCACTTATCATACCGCTGCTGCCGGGTGTGGGTCGGATTTTCGTAAATCCAGTGCTGGAAAGCATCGTTGACAGCCACCGAAATCAGAATCCTTGCCACCATTTCCAGTTGATTGCGCCACCAGCGGGCCTGCTGGGCATCGTCATAACAAACCGACAACTGCGTCGCCGACAAAAATTCCATCGACATCGACGCAACCTCGCAAAATT
>JANQGW010000195.1 GCA_028282905.1 Sedimentisphaerales bacterium
TCGATGAACTGCTGGATGACGGCACGGTTCTGAAGGGTTATGCCTATTCCTTCCAGACGGAACTGAGTCTGCCTTTGATTGATACCCAGCCGGAAGATCGGTTCGTTGCCGAAGGTGAAGATGCTGTCTTTACGACAGCCGCGACCAATCCTCTGCCCAATACGCTGACCTATCAGTGGTACTATGATGCGGATGATATAGCCGGCGGCGGCGTGGCCCTGACCAACGGCGCAGACTACAGCGGCGTTGATTCGGACGAATTGACTGTCTTAGCTGCCGATGCTGCAGATGAAGGATTCTACTATTGCGAAGTCAGCAACGGCAATGTGCAATCAACCCTGTATGCACGTCTGACATTGAAAAAGCTGCTGGGCCACTGGCCATTTGACGGCGATGCCAACGATGCGGTCGGTGCCAATCACGGCACAACAAGTGTTACCAGATATGTTGTCGGTCAACTTGATCAGGCAATCCGTTTTCGCGGGCTTAACGGAGATGATGAGACCGAAGGGACGGCTGTGAAGATCGTGACGACGCCTTATACACTGGTCGGCCAGTTTACGATATCTTGGTGGGAATTGACCGAACCGAATGCGGTTATCAATGATTGGGATACGATGATCGGAATGGGCAGCGGTAATTTCCAGCAGGCATTGCTTGGCGGTGACCAGTCAGGAACCAGCTATATGAATTACTACGGCAGCGGCGGTTACACCGACGGTCAGGATGAGTGGATCGATCGTGATCCCGACTGGCAGCGGTTTGATGTCTGGCATCAGCACACCGTCACATTTGATGGTGAGCGTTTCCGCAAGTACTATAACGGTATCGAAATTCCCTCACAGATTGATGTGGAAGAGGGCGTAACCAATTTTGACGCAGCACTGTTTAATGCGTCCATGACGGCGTTGCCGGATCCGATCTGGGTCGGTAATGAAGATGATGCCTATGGCACCTTTAATAATGGTGCCGATACGGCCATCGACGAGTTAATGCTCTACAATTATGCTTTAAACGGCGAAGAAGTGGCCAATGCATATGTCACGATTGCAGGCGGCAGTGTTTGTCCGTTAAGTCCCGGCCATCTCAAGGTTCATGACATCATGTTGGATGTTCCGGTGTGGGATGTGGACAAGGATTGTGATTTTGATATCGATGACCTGATGCCGATGGTTAATACCTGGCTGGATTGCGGGATATATCCGGATTGCATCTAAGAGTATCTGGTCACTGTTAAGATCGTTAAGTTGAAAAACAGAGCGGGGAGGCTAAGCGACACTTAGCCGCCCCGCTCTATCCCTATACTGAGAAGTATTGAAAGTAGCTTGAAAAAAAGATTTTTTGCCTCAAAAACAAGGATGTTGATTGTTTTATATATAGGTAGATGTAAAATCAGTGAATGTGTGTTTTCTATAAACAGCAACCGGAATAGGGTTTTTGGGACTGCTTTGGCGGAATAATAAGATTTCTATGTTCAAATACAGGGGGGACGACATGAGAAAAACAATTAGTCTGTGGGTGATTTGTCTGCTTTTGGCAGTGATGAGTGGGGGATTTGTGCAGGCGGGCTGTCCCAAGGCTGATTTGACGGGGGATTGTGTCGTTGATGTTCTGGATCTCATCCTTTTTGGTGAACAATGGCTGAATACCGACTGTGGGGATAGTGACGAAGGCTGTGCCGATATTGTGGGCAATGGTGACGGGGTGAATTTGCAGGATTTGGCGTCGATTTCTTCCGAGTGGCTTACGGACCGTTCTCCCATTCTCATCAATGAAGTACTGGCTGATAATGCCGCGGTTTTTGCCGATCCGCAGGGCCAGTATGATGACTGGATCGAATTGTATAATCCTTCCGACCAGCCGGTAGATATTGGTGGGATGTATATCACCGACAATTTGCATTCGCCGTTTAAATATCGTATTCCGACAGATAACTCTGTTCAGACGACAATCCCGGCGGAAAGCTATTTGGTTCTTTGGGCTGATGAAGACATAACGGATGGACCTCTGCATCTTGATTTTAAGCTGGAAGTCGACGGCGAGGCTGTTGGACTTTTTGAATCTGATGGAACGCTCGTTGACAGTGTCATCTTTGGCAGCCAGACGGAAGATATTTCATTCGGCAGGATTCCCAACGGCTTAGAGACATTCCATGCGATGAATCCAAGCCCGAATGCCTCGAACGATGGGAATATTGCCTATACCGTCAGCCGTCCTGTCTTCTCGCGTGAGACCGGTACCTTTACTGACAGCTTTATGCTGTCACTTTCTTCCGAGACACTTGGTGCTGTTATTCGTTATACGCTGAATGGCAGTACGCCGTCAGTATCCAATGGCATTATCTATAGCGGACCTTTTAACATTTCACAGTCAAAAGTGGTCAGGGCAATCGCCTATGTGTCTGGTCTGGCAGAAAGTGCAATCGTTGGGCACCGCTATGTCAAAATTGCTCCGGATGCAATTGACTTTACATCGAATCTGCCGATCATTCTTGTGGACAATTTCAGTGCCGGCTATATTCCCAGCGAACCTAAGCGTGACGCGGTGATGATGATAATTGAGCCGGATGGGCTGACGGGAAGAACCTCCCTGATTGCGAAGCCCGAAATTGCGACCTTCATCGGTATTGAGCGCAGGGGGGCGACATCACTGTCGAATCCCAAGGGTAATTATGGCGTCGAAGTATGGGATGAACTGCGGCGTGAAAAGAATATTAAACCGTTTGGGATGCCAAAGGAATCGGACTGGATTTTAAATGCGCCTTATGATATTGACCGTGCATTGGTCAGAAACGCCTTTACCTATGAGATCAGCAATCAGCTCGGAAGCTATGCTCCGCGAACACAGTTTGTGGAAATGTTTCTGAACAAAGATGACGGAGTGCTTGACAGCAGCGATTATGTCGGTGTTTATATTGTCATGGAAAAAGTCAAGCGTGACAGAGGCCGGGTGGATATCAAAAAAATGTCCGTGACCGATAACAGCGAACCGGATGTCAGCGGGGGATATATTCTCAGACACGACCGCGCCGATTACACAGATGCAACCTTTACGACCTCAAGAGGGATGCAGTTGATACACGAGTATCCCAAGAAAGGCAGCATTACTTCTTCCCAGATGACCTGGATACGCAATTATATCCAGACCTTTGAAAATGCTCTCTATTCATCAAATTTTCAGGATCCGGACTATGGTTTTCGCCGATACCTGGATGTTGATGAAGCCTTGAAGCACAACCTGTTGAATATGGCTTTTATGAACGCCGATGCACTGCGTCTGAGTGCCTTTATGTACAAGCCTCGCGGCGGAAAACTTGTCATGGGACCGCTCTGGGACCATAATATCTCCCTCGGAACCGTTTATGACCCGCACGGTCCCGGCAACCGTATCGGCAACCCCTTGAGTTGGTATGGTATTGGAGACTCGACACAATACTTCGATTATCGATGGTGGGACAGGATATTTCAGGATACAGAGTTCCGACTCGCCTATGCCGATCTTTGGTATCAGTTAAGGGAGACCGTCTTAAGCCTTGACCATATGAATTCTTTGATTGATTCATTGGCGGCGGAAGTTGCAGAATCCCAGGCACGAAATTTTGTGCGCTGGCCGGAAGTGGCTCCCAACGGGACATGGCAGGAGGAGATTGACTATCTCAAGACTTGGTTGTCGCAGCGTATCAACTGGATTGATTCACAGATGGCCGTTGATTTTGCACCCGCGCCGCCGACTTTTAATCAGGACGGAGGCTACGTCAACAAGGGCTTTGAACTGAGCATGAACTATGCTGATAATGGACCGGTTGAAGTCGAACTTGTGGCCGCTGGCGATGCTGTGCAGGTGCATGTGCCGAGTGATGATTCGCTGGGAACCGACTGGAATGCAGTTGACTTTGTGCCCGATTCTTCATGGATTAACAGTGCTGCCGGTACGGGTATCGGCTATGAAAGAACCAGCGGCTACGAATCCCTGATACAAACGGATATCGAAGCGGAAATGTACAACATTAGCACATCAGTCTATTCCCGGATCAATTTTTCATATGACGGCAGCCAAATTCAGCAATTGCAGCTTCAGATGAAATATGATGATGCGTTTGTCGCTTATCTCAACGGTACCGAGGTTTACAGGACTGGTACGATTATAAGCTCTACCCCCCCAGTGACTCAGCTTTCCACCGATAACCACGAGGCCCTTGTCAATACGTATGAAGTCTTTGATATTACGGCGTATAAAGATCTTTTGGTGACCGGGACGAATGTTCTGGCTATCCACGGCATAAATGTTGGGGCGAACAGCTCGGATATGATTATTCTGCCTCGACTTGTGGCCTTGGTTTCCGGTCCGATCCCTGTTTGGTACACCACCAACGGTTCAGATCCCAGGGTTTTCGGCGGGACGATCAGCCCTCAAGCTGTTCAGTACAGCGGCCCAATAACGCTGAACAGAACGACACAAGTAAAGGCGCGAGTCTTCAATGGCGGTACCTGGAGTACCTTAAATGAAGCAACGTTCAGCATTGGCCCGGTGGCAGAGAATTTACGGATTACGGAAATTATGTATCATCCAGCGGAGCTGAATACCGAGTTTATTGAACTTAAGAATATTGGCAGCGAAGAAATTAATCTGAATCGAGTGAGATTAACCAACGGTATCGATTTTACCTTTCCGGCGGTAACACTGTTGCCCGATTCTCATATTGTGGTTGCAGAAAACCTTGCTGCATTCATATCCAAATATGGTTACGCCATCAACCTTGCTGGAGCCTATACCGGTTCTTTGGAGAATGCCGGCGAGAAGGTCGAGTTGATTGATGCTGTTGGCAGTGTTATTCATTCATTTGACTATAA
>JANQGW010000030.1 GCA_028282905.1 Sedimentisphaerales bacterium
GTCAACATTTTCAGGCTGCGAGCAAAATACCACCGGCAGTAAAGAAGACAGCCGAGTCGGATGCATATTGGAAAGAGCCATCTGCCCTTTTCCGGGCATAAAGATAATGGCCCCGCCGCGATCCGCAACAAAGCTGTAGAGATTCTGCATCTGAGCGTCACTGAATGTGTTAAAATTCATCGGCCCCAGCACAAGAACATCATATTCATTCAGTTTTTCCTGCTCCGCGGGGAATGTTACCTCTGAAGCATCATGGTTCACAGACAAATGCACAATCGCATCCAGACGGAAATCCAAGTCGATCTTTTTGTCGCGTCGTAAGGCCTGTCGAACTTTTCCGACATCAAAGCCAGCAACTTGCGAATAAAACAGGACTTTGCGTTTTTGACTGCCAATGACATTAACCAGTTTAATTCGCCGGTTGTTTGCCGTATTCAATTCGTTATCAAGGGATCGAACCATCGCCTCGATTTTGTCCAGCCCGGAAGATGAAGCACTAAGCTCAAAATCCAGTGTTTTTTTGGAGATGGAAGAACCGGGAATCCACACCCGCGTATCGACGACATGATCATTTTGAAGCAAATCGACATACACCCGCTGATCTTTTAGCTGTTTGGCCTCAATAGCGATTGAAACGGTGTAAACGGTATTTACCGCAACACGTGATGGTGCTGTTAGGGAGGTTGCGACAAGGTCAGGTTGTTTTTGCTCAGAACCAATCGGCACCAGTAGAATCGGAAAGTCCTCATTCTGGATCGTCGCATACGAGGCCAATGTCTGGTTGTCAGCCTGTCCGTCAGTAAATACAATCGCCCCGGTAACGGGGGAGACAGTATTGACGGCTTCCGTTTGGATTGACTGAAGATATAACCGCTGCCACAAACTGCTTAGGTTGGTTTGACGGCCTTTGGGCTGCAACCTTTGCAGTGAGTCTGCCGGATAACACATCTGATCAAAACCAAAAAACTGAAAATTGGCCGAGTCTGTATCATTTGAGACAAAATTATCCTTAAACACTTCCACCGCATATATCAAGCGTGTTTTGTTATCGACATCTCGAATCGACATGCTTTGGCTCGTATCAAAATAGACCTGAACCGTACAGGGGCGGGACTGCTCGGTGGTCTGAATACGAGATGGATTAAAGAAAATCATCAGCATAACCAACAACGGTAGCAGTGTGAGCAATCCAAGAGCCCACCGTTTCCAGCCTAACCGGTGCACATGCTTTGCGCGAAAGCTGCTCCATAGCGGTATGAGACACAGCACTACCAATCCCGCCGTCAATAAATGCCCCGGATAGTCCACCAAAATCATAGTTGCTCCTGTCCTGATTGATAGGTTGCGGTTTGTTCAAAGAAATGGTTTTCCTCATCGGCAAAGGACGGGTGCGAAAATTGCATCTCCGTCAATGGAGTGGCTTTTTGCCTGACCCGAATCGCAATGGATCGCAGCTGCCCTGCCAGCAGATAGGCCCGGCGAATCATGCCCTCGGATGCATCGCCGGCTTGCCCTCCATTGTTGCCGCCAACGATGACACCGCCAAAAGCTGAAGTCTGAGTGCCTGCCGAAGATGGACTGGCATTCTGTTGGCCATCGCCCTGCTGGCTATTAGCCATCTGATGTTCCTGCGATAATTCAAGCGGCAATGTTTTCAGAAACGCCGCGGCCCGCTCTGTCAGTTGTTCCAAGTGCCGCTGTTTAGATTCCTCAGACAACCGGGCATACGCATCGGCAAGCGCTTCCAGTTGGCGAGCCAGATTTTCAGTTTCAATGGCCAGCTGCCGCTGAGCGTCACCATATTCTGCGGCCATCGCCAGATGCGCTTTTCCCATCTCAGACTGAGCATCATCCAGAGATTGTCCCGCCTGATCCATCAACGCTTCAGACAGATTCGGACGGTAGTACTGCTCTGCAAGCTGTTTGTCAAAATTGTCCATATGATCTGCCGCTTTTTCCAGATGCGACTGCGCTGATTGCCGGTTTTGTGCGGCCCCTTTTGCACTGCCGGAAGCTTTCTCACTGGGAATCGGTATTGCCGCCAATTGTTCGTTTAACTCATTCAGGCGGTCCTGCAGTTGATTCTGCTGAGCCCGCATCATGCGTAAGACCTCATTTAACGTCGCCTCTTTGTTTTCTCCTTGCTGCCCCGACTTTGGGCGATTCGTGGAATTCTGCGACTGCTGGCCTTGTTGGCCCTGACCGGAAGCCATGGCATTTTGATTTTCGTCCTGTTGCGGCGGTGTTTGACTTGAAGGAGAATTTTCCATCGGAACCGACTGTGCCTGCTGGGAGTCCGCAAACACCTGACCGCCGCCGGCGGCCTGCATATTCTTCAGATTTGGACGTGCGCCTTGCACGGTCTTTGGTGTGCTTTGACCACTTGCGGCATTATCCGGTGTTGGCGAAAGCGGCATTTCCGTCTCTTGTGTTTCGGTCCAGTTTTGTACATCTGTGACTTTCTGCTGAAGCCGATTCTTCTGTTGCTGCTCCAAAAACTTGACAAATTCCTGCCGCAATTGGTCCTGCTCTTTGGTTAATTCCGCCAGTTCCTGAGCTAGTGATTCAACCTGTCCGTCAATACGCTCTTTTTCAGCTCGTGTAACATGGATCGGGTCTTTCAATTCCAGTTTGTCCCGCGTTTCCAACTCCATGCCACCAATAGGCGGAGGGCATTCCCCTAATTCCTGAATCAACGATCGAATTTCATGATAGCCATGTTTTTCCGGCGGCAGCGCTGCTTTGGGCTGGTATTTCACCAGTGTTTTCGCCGCCAGTGCATAATCGTCCAGAACTATATCGATTGTAGAAATCTGCTCCGGGCTAAACTCATATCGCGGATTGTTCCGGATCATTGTCAACTGCTGAGCGGTATATTCCACGTCATCACTCATCGCAGTCAAACGCTTTTTGTCTCCGGCATTCAGTTCGGGCTTTTGAGACATCATCCAGGTCTTTTTTAGAAACGCCCTGTTGTATTCAAGGACCGACATAAGTGTCTCATGGACCGGCGGCGGCGTTGTCATGTCCGGCTCTGAAAAGTCTGGCTGGATAATCGTCTTTCGATACGGACGAATCTCAATGAAATACGGTCTGCTTTGTCCGGGCGGATTGGCAGCACCAAGACCGGTTTTGACATCATTTGCCGTCGCGTAAAAAATGATGCTGTCGCTAATATTTAAGTCGTATTCTTCCAATTCGAGGACCGTCGAAATCGTTGCGGTCTTACTGCCCGGCTTCATATCTTCCAGAGGAATTGTAACAGTCCGCCCGCTATTAAACTCAAAGTATAGACTCGCCGATTGCAGAGCAAAATCATCAGCCACTTCAAACTCAACGGGAATGCTGGCAACATTGCTGGCAATGTAATCGCTGGTTGGGCTGAGCAGATTAAATGTCGGCGGCTCATCCTGTTTGATCTGCACCTCCAGTATGGATGGTTTTCGGGATTTGAGGCCTTGTGTATTTGTCAGATCAAATTGAATTTTGCTCGCTTCTTTGGCCTTAAAAGCAATTGAAAATTCGTCTTGCTGTTGAAATCTCCCCGCCTGTTTGCGTTGATCCGGTAGAAGAACCTCAACATCCCGCAGCGGCTGATTTGTTTTCACCTTGAGGGTAACATAGGAATCCTTGAAAACCTTTAGCGAAGTTTTTTCTATCTGCTCGGTATAAGGTTTGACCCACTGGCTGTCCGAAGCCATAACTTCAGCGGTAATGGATTGGATTTTGGGAAACTCAGTAATCTGAATTTTCTGGGGTACGGTTTTCGACTGGCCAGATTCAAAATAGTAACGATAATCGCCCTTTTCCCTCAGTGACAATTCTGCACGGAATATCTCTTCACCGTTTCCATTCTTACCCGGTAACAGGGGAATTGTCAGCCGCTGGTCAGGGGCAATTGCATCAGAGCCAGACCCTGACAAATCAGATTCAATATACAGCGTTCCGCTTTCGGGAATTCTTCCGCCAATACCGGCTACCAATACAAGAGGATCACGCGGTTCGGCAATAATCTCTTCGGTAATGACGAAAAGATCAGTGGCCGGCAGTGGTTCCACCGCGGCCGTCGGTTTTACCAGACGCGTAAAATACCTGCTGTAATATCGATAATGGCTGCCAAATAAATACAGCATACTAATGACCGCACTGAAAACCACCACTGCTGAAAGCAAGCTGGGCCACTTTTTCACCGTCGTAAGAAACCGGTCTTGGTCCGATTCAGTATGCACCTGACGGATCATATGTTCAGCTAATTGGTGAGAATACGGATAATCGGCCGCCTGCTCGTGATACTCAATCGCCGCGACTAATTGCTGATGATAGGAATGGACACTTTCAACATAATTAGCCGCCCGGCTTAGAGAGACATGTGACAAAAAAATCCGTGCCCAATAAAACAACAACCACGCCAATCCGGCAATCAGCATAATCAGCGCTGCCATCCGTAGGATTGGGCCTAAGTGGAAGATATGATCGATCCAGGCGTACAGCATCATGTAAATCGGAAGCAGTATCAATCCCAGCGCCAGCGTTTTCAATATCGACTCAATCACCAGCCGCTTTCGCACTCGCGCCACCCGCCGCACCAGTGTCGTAAGCAGGTCTTTGCATTCGCTGCTTATGTGTGCCGTTTTATCTATTCTCGTCTTCATGAGCGTTGTATCCTGTTCGCAATAAAGGAATCCAGTAGGATCAGGCCGATAATCACCCAAATAAAGATTTTTTCCAGACTCACCGTCTCCTGACCAAAAGCAGTTTGCGCTCGAAACGTCTGGTTTCCACTATCGGCCGTAAACAGCCCGGCCAGAGTTTTTTCAATATGTCCCGGAAAGGTGCGTTTCAGATTTGTTTCGCCCGTGACTGGATAAATCCCAGCATAACTGACCGGTTGGGTCAATATGCGTATCCAGCCGAGACCGTGCGGAGGACCAACTCGCAGAAAACCGTCTGACAATTTCGCCGTGTGTTTTTCATTGACCGCATCGATATAGTCGATTTCTTTCCGGGAACTTTCACCGGCGATGGGAATGACCGCCGTTTCATCACAGGCAAAACTATGGGAATTTACCTGCTGACTTACGCCCAGCAGATACCGAATTAACGGTAATACCGCAGGTTTTTTAATAAGTGAAGAACGACTGTCATCGAGCGAGGTATTAATCAAGGCGCAAAAACCGGCATCAAGTCTTTTTTGATACACCAAGGCGGCATTTGTATCAATTTGCCATAACTCCGCAGTATCGGGATGTTGAGCACATCGATAATAGGACCACAAAGGAACCGTTTCAATTTTGTATTGCGACAGAATTGAAAGAAGCGAAGCTTCTTGTGACTGAGCCAGTGCAGTATCATTATTCAATGTTTCTGGGCGAACCGTTTTGCGAACATCCTGTTCGGGCATCGCCGGAAGTATCTGCTGATCATAAAATGTCTGGGCGGTCTGCCTATCAAGTGCCGATGTGGTAAAAAATACCCATCGTCCTCCTGCTTTAATGTACTGTTTGATCTTCTTTGAACCAGCTTTAAGACGCTGGTCAATCGTGGAGGCGATAACCATATTATATGAAGCAAGCCGGGCCGGATCGAACCGGGAAAAAGCAATAGCATCAACATCGCCAATAAATGAATTTTGCGATTGCTTTAGTGCATTCAGCGCCGAACGTATTAAAAACAGTTCATCCGCATCATTCCCCAATAACAGCACATCTTTTGTCTGATCCTGTTGAATCGACACCGCCAACGGGAACATATCATCGGCCGGCAAATCATCATCCGGCGTCAGTTTAATCTCAACCGGCAGAGATGTCTGCGAGCTCGGCAACTCAGAAATATCCAGCGTTAAAACCACATCCTGCTGATGGCCCGGGGCGGGATTGACAAGAAACTCTTCTGAACGAAATTTTGAATTCACCTCGGCATGAATCAATCGCTTGGATGTATGACTGCCGTAATTGATAACGCTGGCCGTTAATGTTAACCTGCCCTCATTCATGCCAAGTACCTGAGCTTGACGAATTGTCAGATTATTTGCGTTCAAGTCATCGGCAATCAAATCATAGCTGAAGCCCGACACAGATGCGCCTTTGGGCTGTCTCTGCAAAGCCGCAAGAACCTCATTCGTGAAATCACTGATACAATGCAGATGAACCGTATCGCCACGGCCCTCTTCGCTCTGCGATTCCTGGATATCCGCCAGCAACGCAGTAATATCCGTACGACCGGTCTGTATCGTCAGAGTGTCCAGTTTTAACATTGCTGCTTTGGCGGTTAACTCTTTGCCCATACAGCCGGTCGTCGTAGAATACAGATGAAATACACAATTCGACTCGTCATGCTCTTTCAAATAATCCCGGGCCGCATCGGTCATCCGGTCAAAACAACTGCCGAGCCCTTCTTTGCAGCTCATCGACAAAGAATCGTCCAGCAGCAAAAAATGCGTCTGCTTTGAGGTTTCTCGCTGACGCTGGCTGTAGATTGCCGGACCGGCAAAAAGTAATGCGATCAACACAATAATCAGACATCGAAGTAGCAAGATCAGAAAATCCTGCAAGCGACGTTTGGACTGCGTTTGCTTCTGACTGGCGTATAGAAACTGCAGCATCGTAAACGGAATCTTGCGATATCGAGAGCGATTTAACAGGTGTGCCAAAATCGGGCCGATAATACCCGCTGCCGCCAGAAAAAAGATGGAATACATAAACTGCATTTAGGCCAGCCTCCTCCTTCTGTTCAAGTACGCCAATAATCCCTTATCCAGCGGTTCGGATGTATTCAGCAGATAATAATCAATCTCACTGACGCCGGCGGCATGTTGAATCTGCCCCAGAAACTGCCGGACATTTTCCAGGTACGCCTTTTGAATCGCCCGGGGAAAGACTCGCGAAATGGTATTTCCCTCAAGGTCTTCGAACTGGATCGGCTCATCGTAATCCAGGTTTAATTCCTGTCGGTCCAGGGTTTGAAATAATATGACATCGTGTTTGAGATACCGCAAATGGGCCAGCCCGTTTTTGATGTCCTCCACATTGTCAAGCAAATCAGAAATCAAAATCACCAGACCGCGTCGATGGGACCGCTCCGCCAGATTATGCAGGACATTCGCCAGATCGGTCGTACCGGACGGCTGATTCATCTGTAACGCCTTGAGCAGCACATGCAGATGTGTCGAACGGGAACGCGGCGGAATCCACTCACGTATCGCAGTATCAAATATGGTTAATCCCACCGAATCATTCTGTTTGAGCATCATATAACTCAGCGCCGCCGCCAGATAGCAGCCGTATTCAAGCTTGCTGACACATCCCTCATCGCCAAATGCCATACTGTTGCTCGAATCCAGCAGAATATAGACATTCATATTGGTTTCCTGCTGGAACTGCTTGATATAAAGTTTGTCGCTGCGACCATATTTTTTCCAGTCCAGATATTTCAGCTCATCGCCCCACTGATAGGCACGATGGTCACTGTACTCAACGCTGAATCCGTGAAATGGACTGGGATGAAGCCCGGTAAAAAAACCTTCCACCGCACAGCGTGCGATCAGCTCCATATTCGCCAGTTTGCTCAGCAATATCGGATCGATATATTTTTGATACGTCTTTGGATGCGTTGTTTTCATAGCTCCTTACCGATTGTATTCAATCGTCGTTAGAAACCCGGATTGGCATTATTTGGGCAGTGAAACCGACTGCACAATTTCATCAATAATCTCATCCGCTGTCACTCCGGCTGCTTCGGCGTTGAAATTCAGAATAATCCGATGACGAAGTACGAGCTTCGCGACCTTCTGAACATCGGAGTAATCAGGAGTGATACGGTTATGAATCAGCGCCCTCGACTTGGCCCCCAAAGTCAGGTACTGCCCCGCACGAGGACCGGTGCCCCACTTCAGGTACTTTTTCACAATCTCAGGCGCCAGCGGGTCTTGTGGCCGAGTGGCCCGTGCGATATCCACGGCATACTGAATAATCCGGTCGCTGACCGGCGCCATGCGAACGATATCCTGAAACAACTGGATATCCTCCTTATTTAATGCCGGCTCGATGATATGCTGGCTACCAGTTGTGGTTTTCTTAACGATTTCATATTCATCATTCGCTTCCGGATAATTTATCAGCACCATAAACATGAACCGGTCCAGTGCCGCCTCCGGCAACGAGTAGGTGCCTTCCTGCTCAATGGGATTCTGCGTCGCCAGAACAAAAAACGGCTGATCCAGTTCATAGGTCCGTCCGGCAATCGTCAATTCCCGTTCCTGCATGGCCTGCAGCAGGGCTGCCTGCGTTTTCGGCGGAGTTCGGTTGATTTCATCTGCCAGTACAACATTGGCAAAAATCGGACCTTTCAAGAAACGATATGACCGATGACCGGTCTGGCGATCCTCTTCGATAATATCCGTACCGGTGATATCCGATGGCATCAGGTCGGGCGTAAACTGAATGCGATTAAAGGTCAGATCCATCGCCTCGCTGATGGAATGTACCAACAATGTTTTGGCCAATCCCGGCACTCCCTGTACCATACAATGGCCGCCGGAAAGAATACAGCAAAGTACTGCATCAATAACTTCATCCTGTCCGACAATCGCCTGATGAATCTGCTCTTTCAGTTTTTGGTAGCCCTCCTGAAGACGCTGCAACAACTGCTGCTGGCCTGATGTTCGTGAAGGTTCGGCATGGGGTTGAGTCTTTTCAAGTTCCATGAACTGTCTCCATATTTGCTAAGTTTTGGTTGAGGTTGAAAATCCAATGTTTGTCATATTTGACCTGTTCAGCCGCAGATATGTGTTGCAATAATCGCACGGACTGGTTCCCTGTATCTGCGATGCCAAAGAATATTTCCGGCTGACGTAGTTTTTGAATACTGCCTCCTGTCAGTGCAAGTACAATCCCCGCTGTAAGAAAAATGGTAATACGGCTCTTGAGAGACAGCAGGAAAAGATCGGTGATTGACATACCGGTATGAAAAATCACAGAAGAGGTCGTAATCGTATCCGCCAGTGCTTTATGCCCGGCCGTCAGTTTTCCAAACAAAACCAGCGCCGACAGCGCGTACTTCCCGCGAATGCCTTGCTTTTTCAGGCCGGACTTGAACAGTTTACGCGCCTGTAAAAACTGAACACGAACTCTGAATTCATCACAGTCGAGTATCCCGGCAATCTGCGAATAAGACATATCCTCAAAACATCGCAAAGATAAAATCGACCGTTGAAACCCGGTCAGGTTCTTGACAGCCTGAAAAATCTCGCCGCACAGTTCCTGTAAAAGCGGTTTTTCGCGAATATCAAAAACCTGCCCCTGTAAAAGCGATTCGAGCAGATATTCTTCGAGTGTTTTAAATCGCAGCGTGGGCCAGGACTTAATCTTTCGGACATAATCGGCCACCCGAATCGACGCCGTCCTTCGCGCCCAACCCCGGCCATACTCGTAATGACACAACGATGGGAAAGATGTAATCATCCGTAATACCGATTCCTCTTTATATTTCCTTTGCCAGATGCCCGCTTTAGAAAGAAGCCACTGCACACCGTCATGAGTTCGGGTTCACCTTATACTGCCCTGTTCACCCATGCCTGTCTGCTTGACACACCCGCATGTTCACCCGATGCTGATTTCTTTCATTGTTGATAGCACTCACTGATTTATAACGACGCCGGTTCCACCAAAACGTTACAATTAAAAATATAAAAAAGCAGATTTTTTTGAGAAATCAATAATATAAACTACTTTGTTTAAAATCAAATCGGCTATGTATTGAATCTGACCGTACACCAGACAAAAACGCAACTTATTAATTTAAATGAAGTTACAGCGAAAATAGCGCCAGATAACAAACGAAACCCGTTTATTCTTCCGACTCAATTTGTTCGACATCAGCCCCTATATCCAGTTCCATGACTCTTTTTTCGAGGATATCTCTGGCCTGTTTCAGCGTATTGAAGCCTTCTTCCACGATCGGAATCGGATTGCCATCCTCGATTTGGTTGGTATTCTCAACGACATAAGGCGTAATGAACATCAACAGTTCGTTATTGACCACACTATTCTCGGTATGCTTGAAAATTCCGCCAAGAACCGGCAGATCGCCTAACAGCGGAACTTTTCGCTCAACATCAGATTCCTGTTGGAAAAGAATCCCGCCCAGCATAATCGTTTCTCCAGTTTGAACAATAACATGCGTCGTGGTATCAAGGTCGCTGGTGGCAATGTTGTTATTGATGATTTCATCCAGCACCTTTGAAATATTCAGGTTAATTGTTGTATCCACGGCGTTTTCCGGGGTGATGTTGGGACGGACTCTCAAGGTCACACCAACCGGTCTGTAAACCACATTTTCACTGGTTCGTGTCCCTTCGGAACTGGTATTTTTGTTTTCCACAAACGCAACCCTTTGGCCGCGGAAGAAAACAGCCTCTTCATTATCCTTGGTCCATAAGGTTGGCTGGTTTAGAATACGCGCATTCGCATGTTTTTCCAGAAATTCAACCAACGAATGAATATCCGTGCTGGCCGACAATGTCAGTGACCCCCGCTCAAAACCGGTGGTTAACTCCGTCAGCGCCCGAACGGCATTTTCAGTCAGATCACCAAACGCGGCGGGATTTGAACTAAACTGCACACCCAATGAAGTTACACTGCTGTGCTGGACAGACAAAATGACCGCTTTAATCATGACCTGCTTGCCGGGCTGGTCAAGTTCTTCGATCATCGCCACGATGTCATCCATATATTCCGGGGGCGCCAAAACCAGTATCGCCTTGCTCCGCTGAACCGGGATAAATCGCACCTCACCAATTAAGTTACTGGTCGGCAGTGATTCGTCCGCCTTACTGCGGGCCACACCGGCATCCCACCACGGTTTAATTTCGCCCGGATTCGTCTGATTGGTGCTATTCGGATTATTATTTCTGCTGTTATTGTTACCTTGATTCCTGTTTCTGGAATTATCAAAGTTATTATCGTAGTCGCTAAGTCCCCGACGGGTACGTCGTACCGTCGCAACCGTGCCCGGTTCATTTAAAATAGCATTCAACTGATCGCACAGATCTTCACTGTCAGCATACTTCAGGGTAATCACCTTAGGCACTTCCGCCGTTTCCTGACGATCCAATTCCTCGATCAAATCTTCGATGACATCGTAGGCTTCAGGTATTTTGCTGATGACAACAATTTTTTTGGTTTCGGGCACCGCTTCAAAAGAAAGCTGACCATACAGTGACCCGATTATTTTCTTCCTGGAATCGCTGCCGTATTCCCGATCCCACCAATAGGGTCGTGACATATCGGAATCCTCGGAAAACAGCGTTGACAGCAGGTCGGCCATTTGCTTGGAATCTGAGTTTTTCAGAGAAATAATCCGATAGGGTTGCCTTTCGATATTCAGCGGCACATCCCATTCTTCAATCTGCTGGCTTATTTTCGCTATATTTTCAGGCGATGCAATGACAGTTACCTTGCTGGCAGTCGGATATGAAATCACTTTGACAGTGTCGGAGTCCTGCCCCTCATTTCGACGGCGATAATATGAATATCTTGAAGCCATTTTGTCCTCACCGTACAGATCTTCGATATTCTGCTTGATCTGGTCCGGGTCGGCATGCCGCAATTCAAATGTCTTTTCATCGAAAATCCCGGAGGTAGGCAGATCGATTTCGGCAATCAAAGACTCAACGATTTTTCGATTTTCTTCACTGCCGAATACGACGATCTGTCGAGCCTGGCGCAGCGGCTGGACGACTATATTGGCTCTTAATTTCGAGCCGGGCATTTCCGCCAATGTCTTGCCGACCGCCTGTGCAACTTCCATCACATCAACATATTTGATCTGCACAACACTTTGTTCCGAGGCCACCTCGTCTTTTTTATCAAGCTCCTCGATCCATTTGGCCACCTCTTTGATGTCTTCCGGAGCACCCTTGGCGATGATCCATTTGCGGCGAGGCTCCGGTATCAGCAATAACGGCATCTTTTCTGAGGCGATCAGCACCGATGACGCCTGGGTACTGTCCTTGGGGCCTCCCCCGCCGCCTCTTGAACCACGGCCTCTACCGCGTCCCGCGTTTTGGTTAGTGAGAATCAACTCCACAAGCTGTACGACCTCACTGGGGTCACCGCTTTTAAGTCTGAACACCTCTGTCTTGGACTGGTCGTATCCGGCAACATCAAACTGCCTGATAATCTGCTCAATACGCTGAAGATTCTCAACCGTATCAATAATTGCCAGCGTCCCGGTACTGTCGTCGGCGGTCACGTGACCGTAATCAGCCGTTAACGGCGCGACGATCTCCTGGAGTCTGGAAGGCGAATAGCTTTGAACTTTAAAGAACTTTTCCACGATTTGGGATTTGTCAATAATCTTTGCAAGCGGTTCCTCGGCCCCTAAGGTCGGAACAACACCGTATTTGGCTTTTGAAAGCGGTTTCAGATAGATCGCCCCCTGAGCTTCTTCGGCGATATAGCCCTTGGCCCGCAGCGCCGAATAGATCAATGACAGCGCCTCCTGGCGAGGCATTTCCTGTGTGGCATATATCGTGATCTTCTTTCCCATCACCTGATCGTCATAGGGAATGACCGGTTTGCCCGTCCATTCGGCAATCGTCTGGATAATCTGCTTCATCTCGACATTGTTCAGATTCACCTTTTCCAGCTTCTCCGACTCATCGACGGCTGCTTCATTTGGATCCGATCCTGCTTCCTCATCATCTGTCTTTACCGCCGGCTCTGAAGCATCAGGATCGGCGTTTTGCGGCGTTTTTTCTTCTTCTGCCTCATCAGGTTGTTTCGGTTCGTCTGCCGGTTCTTGTTGGGGGTTTGGCTCGTCCTGCGGCTGTGCGTCAGTTTGTCCGGACTCATTCTGCGGCGGCGATGGATTTCGAGCATCGACACCTTTGACAACCACCCATCCAACGATTCCAAGAACAACGATTATCCCCACGATCACTTTTGCTCGGTTCATTTTTATCCTCAATCTATATATGATTATTGCTTATTATTTATGAATCCAGTTCAGACATCATCTCTTCCAGCACCATCTCCGCCTGGCCGCTATCCACCATTTCCTGAATTTCATCAAGTTGCTCCTGCTTTCTTTCTTCCGACCATTCCGCCCAATCCCGTTTGGCCTCCTCAAGCTGCTCGGCAGGCATGATTTCAAAGACTTTCAGCAAAAAATCTCTTGCCTCGGGCGACACTTCCACTTCCAGCCAAGCCAGCGGATCGTCTTCCGTTTTTACAGCGACTTCCGGTTCCGCTTTCACTTCATGGGTCTTCTCCGCAACGGAAGGCCTGTTTTCTCTTTTCCGTCTTGTTGGTTTTTGTCTCTGCGGCGGACTGTCGGATTGCTTCGCCAGCAGTGGAGCCAGTTTCATCTCTTTCTCTTTCCAGAGAATTGTTACTTCCGTCGATCCGATTTCAAGAATTTTCGCACCGGCATGTTCATCACCAACCTTGCACCATTTGTTATTCAATAGGACTCGGTCGCCGAGAATGCCCGCCACCTGCGGCGGAGGAGGCTCTTTTTTCGGAATACAGAAAATACCCTTTTCCCGGAGCTTTTCCACATCTTTACCGTATGCCTGAAAATATCCCTGAGACTTATCATTCTGTGCCCCAAGAAATTCCATTGATTCGGCAACATCGGCACCAATCGAATGGATCCGGTAAAACGCTCCAATGGCCTTTGCCGCAATACCCAGACACAACAAAAGCAAAAGGCAAACAAGCACCCGGCCGGACTGTTGAGCGTTTAATTGGATTTTGGATATCATGTCACGAAGGTTCATCTCGCCTCCTGTCTGACAAATGTTTCAAGCGTCATGTCAATATTCAGCTGGCCGGGCTTTTGGGCGTCACTTTTAACAGAAAACTCCTCGATACTGACCAAGTACGGATTCTCATTCAGCCGGGCCAGAAACTTAAGCAATTGTTCATATTGACAACTCCCGGCAAACTTCAGTCGCAGTGCTGCCGATCCCTGTACTGTTTTCTTCCTTGACGAGGAAATATAACTCGGCCCGGAGCTTGGACGGATGCCGGCACTTCTCAGTTGGTCATACGTTTTATCCCAAAAAAGTTTACGCTGCGTGTCCTCATTTTGTGCCAACTCCACAAACGGCACCGTTCGGTACAATCCAACAATCTTGGCTTTGGAAGCCGGCGATTGAGCACGAACATTCTCCAGCCGATCTTGATACATCTTCAATTCATCGCGGACGCATGACCAGTCTTCAAACAGCGGTAATCCGACAAACAAATACAAGACAATTCCCACAAGCCCAACAGTCCCTAAAAAAACCGCCCGTCTATCGCGATCGCTCAAAGAAACAAAATAAGCCTTTGCCTTTTTTATCATTTGGACGCCTTCCTCTTTTGGGTAAAGTTTTTATAATCAAACGTCAGTGTGAATGTGGTTTGTTTTTTCTTTTTATCAAAGCCCTGACTGGAAATCCGCACCGTCTCGACGCCTTTGCACTTGTCCAACGCCTCCGTAAACGCATACATCGCCTTGGGATCTTTGCAGGAGGCTCCAACGGCAATTCGCTGAGACCGTCGAACAGATAATGAGTCAACCGTCACGCCCTTCGGCACACTTTGGTTGATTTTCTCGATCAGGGCGGGGATATCAACTCTTTGCTGAGCGATTGCCGTTCTGACACGATGGATCTCCTGAAACTGTGTAAACTCCGGCGTATTCATCTGCTTCTCATAGGCCGCAATCCGCAGTTTATCCGCTCCATAACTGACCGCGATGAAAACCGCCAGCAGCAAACAGACAGCGACCGCCAAAATCTTTTTCTTGCCGCCGCTCTTTTCTTTCAGCTCAATACTGGTTTTCTGATAGACTTCTTTGAATAAATCATATTGCTGCGCTGTATCAGAGGTCATCAAAGCTGTCCCCAAAGACACCACTTCGGCTTGCAAACCGTTATCACCTGAAATTCGCTGAGTTTCGACACCTTTGTCATTTAACAAGGTCTCCACCATTTCGCCAAACGATTCCACCTCATCTGAAAAGAGCAGCAGCGGACAATTCTCGTTCACCGGATACTCCGCAATCGCATTCTGGATATCCAGACAAAGCAGCTGAACCTGGGACGATTGCTCATCTGCCAGCAGCGACCTGTCACAATCAAATGTTGTCACCTTTGCCAACACCCCGTTTTGCACAAAAAGCAGCTTTACATCTTCTTCGCATAAGTACAATATGTTGAAATCACCCCTGAGATCATCGCAGAGAAAATCAACCGCTCTCAAAATCGCTTCAGAGCGTAAGACGACCGAATCAACATCAGCCTTACGAGCCTGACTGACTGTATCAGCAAGCATATCGCTCTTCGCTGCGGCAATGGAAATCGCCGCTTTTCCATCCTTTTCACCCAGAATATGCCAGTGATACCGCATTTGCTCAATCGGCAGCGGAAACTGTATTTCGGCCTGTGACGCAACAACAGACACCATCTGCTTTTGATTCATTGCCGGAATCTCAATGTGATAAAATCCGACACAACGGTCGTCAAAAGCCATTGCCGTAACAAGATTCCGATCCAGATAATCATCCCCGATGGTTTTGACAAAATCCCGCCAATTCACTTCATCTCTGGAAACGGCATAGTTTTTTAAAACCGATGTCGTCTTGTCTTGGACCTGTACGACACAAGCCCGATACCACAAGGAATCCGCAGACAATCCTACGTAAAGAGATTCGTTTTGGGTCCCGCTCTCTGTCAACTTCCTATCCCTTCATACCAATAAATAATTTCGCAGTCAGTATCATCCCGAACAACGACGGCCCTGGCCGTATAGGTTAATCCCGTAGAATCAATAACCGCCTTTGCAACGACAGTAAAAACATCCGATTTTACCGTAATAAAAGGTTCAATCTTCTTAAACTTCTCAATTGTCATGGTCTTAATGTCCAGCAATTCCGCAGTGCCGGTGATCGCCCCGTCAAGTCCATCACGGTATTGTATAATCTCCTCAGCCAGTAACTCATCACCCTCAAGTAAGGCAATCAGAACTTCCCTGGGAGCCGTGTTCACATTCACTCTGCCGGGCAGAATTTCTTCTTCGGAAATCGTAATCTTATCAGCAATCTCCTTGAATGTTTCAAGATCAATGGGCCTCGCTCTGTCCCCTTCCTCGTCCGCATTATTTTCTTTCTTCGGCGCATTCTTGGCAACCAAATCTGCGATACTTCCGAGTTTACTGTTCGCCTTTTCCTCAATCCATTTCGCATGCGATCCGGACAGGCCCAGTTGTTGCTGCAATTGATTTGCCTTGGTTTCCTTAATATTGATTCGCTCGTCACCCAAGGCGTCCACATTTCTGCAGAAGGAATAGCACGTCAAAAATGACTCGATCCCTTTTTCTGCCGGGACATCCTCGTCTTCATTCGTATCTGAACGCCCATTCAGACTGCCGTCCTCTACGTAGAAAACTTCTTCCTGGACACCTTTGACAAACAGCACCTCACGGACCGTCTGAAACGGCCCATTACGAATCGGATAGGGGTATTCCAAACTGTTATAATAATCCGCCTCAGCGCCTTCGCTGCTGACGCGACCGTTTTTGTCACGCCAATCAATGATCGAATCGGCTTGTTCTGTCGTCATTTCAAGGAGATGCATTAAATGTTTCTTGCCGGCAACATTGATGTTCAACTTACCGGATTCATCGATCACTTTCACAGCAACCGTACAGCCTTCCAACTGAATACCCTCGAAACTGTCCGGGTTATCATGCCAAAGCTCATCAAACGCATCATAGCCGGAATCATCCTCGGAAAGCACGTTAATCGCTGTTTCGACGCCCGCCCGGGCACCCCAGCGTCCAATACATTGACCGCCGTAAGATTGGCTGAGCCGACTGCTGAGACGGCTGCTTTGGGCAAGCGTCGTGGTGATTACAATTAAAATAACGATGATCCACAGCACGATGACCAGGACAGAGCCTTTTTTCCATTTTGGCGATTGCATTACCGATCCCCCTCGTCATTTTCCGCACCAGCGGCTTGTTCCTTCTTCTCACCAGATTCCTGATTCTGCCGGCCCTGCCGGTCAGTATCTTCCTCATTGGTTTTTGTTCGGGGAACATGAATAAAAAGCGACCGTTTGAACACTTTCTCGCTGTTATTGCCGGCTGCCAGAAGCGCGACCTCCACTAACTCAGGATACTGCCCATTCTCCTCATTCCACTCATCAACCCAGTCTGTTCCGTCATAACATCGGACCGCCATCTCCCGAATATTCTCCGCGATTGGCGCCAGCATTCCTGACCTCTGAATGTCTTCGGCCTCCGGGATCCCCGCCGCCACCGGACAACACCGACGTACTAAAATGGACCGCTCTGTTTCCAAATCGCTCTGGACCACATACTGAACCTCATAGACATCCCCTTCCGGCTGCAAGGGACGGGCCTTTTTTCGACTTACGGTATAGAATGTCAGGCTTTGAACGGAACCGCCGCCCTCTCCGTCGAGATACGACAATTCAAATTTTGCTTGACGAAAATCACCGCATCGATAGAGATTGTTTAAGTCCTTTCTGATGAGAGAACTTGAATATCGAATCTCATCGCTCAGTTCGGTCAACTGCTGATGCGTCTGCTTGCCGGCCGTAATCCCGCGCATTGCCGCTACCGCCGTTACCGTCACAAAAGCACCGATAACGACAGCGATCATCAGTTCAAGAAATGTAAATCCGTTCTTTCTCATTCAATTCCGTTTAAACGCGTCTGTGCCTGAATTGTTCGGTATCGCTGTTGCTGGACCCAACCGACCGTTACTTTCACATCATAAAGAAAATCGACGGTTGTTTCGGAAACTTCAAGCTTCCAGTCAAATTCGACACCGTCGCCTTCAAATACCCCTTCTGTCGGGCCATCGAGAATCTGCTGGCGGACACCCATATAATCGACCATTGTTAATTGTCGATCCGCCAGATCCCACGCCTGCTCATAGTGCATCATCGAGCTTCCCGCCCGTAGGGAATGAACGCTGATACCCGAGAGAATAACCACCGACACACTCAACAAAAGCGCCGCGGCGATCGTCTCGATCAATGTAAACGATTTTTCATGGTGTTTTAGTTTCATCATTCGCTAATCCGTCGCGTCAAGATCAATCACCTGCATCCCGTCCACAATGGTATCCGCTGTGCCTTCATAAATCTTTATTTTCGCATACGCCGACGAAAAAACAGCCGTCAGGCTGTGCCTGCCGTTACCCAACTGAATGACCGCCGAATCACAACTGCCATCCGGATAGAAGTAAATTTCACTGCCGCTGTTCCATTCAACTTCATCGTCTCTCGTGACGGATTGAACCTGGACAAATTCAAATTCAATACCGGTTTTCAGCGTCGTTTTCCGACAATATGGATTACTGACAAGCACTGTTTCATCTGCTTGTTCAGCAACATCCGAAACCGACTCAAGCAGATAAAACTGTTTTTGCAGGCTGTCCACCTGCAACTGACAACTTCGACCTTCCTCAATAGCGTGAATTCTGGCATACTTGCCCATTAACAGGAGATTTCGAGCCGCCGACTTTAAGGCCGTCTTCCTATAGGTGCCCACATAGTAAACGCCGGAGACACCTGCCGTCATCACAAGAATAGCGATAACCAACATAAGCTCAGCAAAAGTAAAGCCCCGCAATCGCCGCCTACTACTCATTGTAAATATCGGCGTTGTCACCGTCTCCGCCTTCCTGACCGTCGGCGCCCAAGCTGATCAGGTCGTAACTGCCCACATTCACAAGACCTTCCAGCTCATACAAATAGGAATTCTCCCAGGGGTCCAGTAGGTCGGATGGTTTACAGTAACGGCCGTTCCACTTGTCCTCCACATCTGACGGCGGTTCGAGTAATTCGCTTAACTCCTCCGGATAACGCTCACAGTCCACATAAAACTGTTGTATGCCGCCTTCAATAATCGCCATTTTTGACCGGGCAATCTTGGCTTTAGCTTTTCCGAAGCTCTTAAACGTTTTGGGAACAACAAAAACCGCAATCAGGCTTAAAAGAATAATAACGACCATCAGCTCCACAAAAGTAAAGCCCTGTTTGTGTTTTCGTGTCATTCCGCATTGCTTTCTCATTTTTCTTTATTCCTTTCAATAGTTACTTATTTTTTAAAACAGACCTTCCCCCATCGTCATCATCACAATCGGCAGCAGCGTGGCCAGGATGATAAAGAAAATGATCACGGCCAGAATCAATATCATCACCAATGGAAACAGGGTTAATAAACGCTGTACCGCCGAATCGGCCTGTTCATCAAAGGTGTCGGCCGCATTGGTCAACATATCATCAAGTCTGCCAGTATGCTCTCCCACTGAAACAATTTGTACCAGCAAAGGTGGAAAGAGACCGCTGTCTTTCAGCGGTTCGGCCAAGCTGTGCCCAGTGCGAACCTTCTCAGCGACCTCGTCAATGGATCGCCCCAGCACCTCATTGTTCAGCGTGTCCCGAACCACCGCCAGCGAATCCAGGATACCGATACCGCCCTTGGTTAATGCCCCCAGCGTGCGTGCAAAACGCCCCACCGAAATACTTCGGACCACCGCCCCCAGCACGGGAAAACGCAGCACAAAAGAATCCCACCCGAGCCGGCCCTGTTCGCTTTTTTTCCAACGACGGAAAAAGAAGTACCCACCAACCGCGGCGGCCAGCAAAAGGAGTCCGTATGACCGAATAAAATCACTCATTCCGATCAGAATCCGGGTCGGCAAAGGCATGATGATATCATTGCCTAACGCGTCAAACACACGCGGCAGAATAAATGCGACAATTACAACGACCGATAAAATCCCTACCACAAGCACCGCGACCGGGTAAACTGAGGCATTCTTCATGTTGGTTTTGATCTTTTCCTCACGTGCCAGTAACTCCGTCAACTGCAGCATGGTTTGCTCCAGAATCCCCGCCGTCTCTCCGGCACGAATCATGGACACATACAGCCGGCTGAAAACCTCCGGACGTTTGGCCAGTGCATCACTCAACGCATCGCCTGAACTGACTTCTCCGACGATCTCATTCAAAAGATTTTTGAGTTTTGGTCTGCTTTGCTGCTCGGCAATGATCTTCAACGCTTCAAGCAACGGCAGGCCCGCTTGAAGCGCAGCACTGAGCTGGCTGGTGATCGCAAGAATGTCCTTACTGTGAACGCGACCCCGGCCGGCAGTGTTTTTTGTTTTTTGTGCAAGCTGTGCGGTATGAATTTTGCCGAACAATCCCGTAGACTCTGCAATTTCAAGAACAAATCGTCCTTGATGGCTCAACGAACCGATAGCCGCTCTGCGGTCTGCCGCTTCGACCACACCGGTTACTTCCCTGCCATCCGCATCGACCGCCTTGTAAGAATATTGCGTCACTTCCGTTGACTTTCAGAAAAGAGTTTTCAGAACCCCGAATTAATCTTCATTTGCTTGCGTCGCCCTGAAAACTTCTTCAGGTGTAGTCACCCCTGCCAGGATTTTTTCAATCCCGTCATGCCGCATATCCACATGATCGGGCGGTGCGGCGGCGACAAGTTCATCGCCGGTCGGACTTTTGCCGATCAGTTTGCGAATGGTATCGGTTACACGCAAAAATTCAAAAATTCCAATCCGCCCGCGCATCCCCGTCCCATTACATTCGGTACAGCCTTTGCCGTAATAGATTTTGTCAGGGTCAATCTGAACCGAATTATTCAGGCTCGACAGAATTCGTTCGTCACAGGGACGTTTCTCCCGGCAATATGGGCATACGCGCCGGACAAGCCGCTGCGCCAATACTCCTTCAATAGAACTGGCCAGCAAAAACGGTTCGATTCCCATATCAATCAGCCGCGTAATCGCACCGGCCGCATCATTTGTGTGCAGCGTCGAAAACACCAAGTGCCCCGTCAAAGCGGCACGAATCGCGATATCAGCCGTTTCCTTGTCACGAATTTCGCCAACCATCACAATATCCGGGTCTTGCCGGAGAATATGCCGCAACCCGCGAGCAAAGGTCAGCCCACGCCGGGGATTGACCGGCATCTGAATAATCCCGTTTAACTGGTATTCCACCGGGTCTTCAATCGTAATGATTTTGACACTGGGTGAATAAATAGAACTGAGTGCCCCGTACAGGGTTGTTGTTTTGCCGCTGCCGGTTGGCCCCGTAACCAGCACAATTCCGTGCGATTTGCTGAGAGACTGCTGGAAATTTGACAGCATATGCCGATTCATCCCCAATTCATCCAACCCGATCAGGGCGGCACTTCGGTCAAGGATACGCATTGTGACCGCTTCGCCAAACGTCGTCGGCACCGTGGAAACGCGAATATCGATCTTGCCGCGTGTGCCGGAAAATTCAATATGCCCATCTTGCGGCACAAATCGCTCGGCAATATTCATTTCCGCCATGATCTTGATACGAGAGATGATCGCGGCTTGGAGCTTTTTGGGGCTGGGTGATTTTTCGATCAACATTCCGTCAATCCGGTACTTGATCTTGACCTCTTCCTCAAAGGGTTCAATATGAATATCGCTGGCACGTTCCTCAATCGCCTCCAGAAGGATTAAATTCACCAGATTCACTAACGACGGCTCACGGGCGAGTTCCTGAAGCCGGGCGGCGGTCAGTTCCCCTTCCATCGCGATATCCGCCTCAGCATCCTCTTCCACAAGATCATCCAGCATACGGGCGACATTACTGCCGTAATACTTAAGTATCGCTTCTTCCAATTGGTCAGTCCGGGCATAGTACCGCCGAATGCCAAACGGACAGACAACCCGTAATTCTTCGAGAACACGCACATTAAACGGGTCATTCATGGCGATTGAAATGCGGTTATCATTGAATGCAAAAGGAAATATCTTATGCCTGCTGACAAGTTCAGCCGGAACACGCGAAATAATATCCTGACTGACATTGAGATGGGCTAACTCAACGGTATCAATGCCGGCCTGCTTGCTCAACGCTTCATTGATTTGCCAATTTCTGGCAAAACCCAAATCAATCAGAGTCTCACCAATCCGCCCCCGGCGTATTTTTTGATGAGAAAGCGCCTGTTCAAGCTGCAATTCACTGATATGGGAATCCCCAACAAGCAATTGTCCAAGTTTTTTCCCGACTCCAATCTTTAAAGCTCCATTTTCCATCTACTAAAGGTCCCTTTTGTCCAGTCTTTTGATGAATGCGCATTGACTCGCTACTAAGTGACTCCACTCCATAATAGACGCGCGGGAATCGCTTTTGTTTCAGGAAATTGACATTTTTTAGTATATATTTTCCAAATTAACGCCCCTCGGTTATGTGCGGCGAATGTCAATACAGCTTAAATACTTATCTTGATTGAGTTTATAATTATGGATATTTCCCAGAAGTCGAAAAATTCGGAAAATTGATGCATACCGGCAACCCAATCGACATTTTCAGTCAATTGCGTATAAAAGGAGCCAGATGTAAGTAACTGGCGAACCAACGGCCTCCGGGTTATGAGAAGCCAAATGCCCTTTTCAGACCAAATTCATAAACCATTGGAAACGCTGTAACTTACAGTATTTTCGTCACTTATATCATTTCAAAACGGTTCAACATTATACACATGTTTGCCAGTTTTTACTGTACAATTTTGAAGGTATCACACTTCATTTTGAATTAAATAATGGTTCAAGGGAACTTAACTTGACTGAAAATGATGTTAAGTTATTATCCCATAATGGTTAAAAAGTACAAAAAACGTTCAAGAATTTCGGAGGCCAAATTCCGGCAGATAATTAAGCTGTTTGCTTTGGATATTGAGGCCACTAAAATCGCTGAACTGACGGGGCTTTCCCGAAAGACAATTAACACGGTTCTTTATCAAATTAGAGTACGGATTGCTGAGTACTGTCAGCAGCAAAGTCCGTTTGATGCCGGCGAAGTTGAGATCGACGAAAGCTACTTTGACGCCCGCCGGGTTCGCGGGATCCGCGGCCGCGGTGCCCGGGGTAAACACATCGTCTTCGGGCCGATCAAAAGAGGGGGCAAGGTGTATACGCAAGTTGTCAGAAATTGCTCCAGAAGCACCCTGATGCCCATTATACGGCAAAAAGTTGATACTGACTCGGTGGTCTATACCGACGGATTTAAGACCTATGACGGCCTGGTAAACTTTGGTTATAAAAAACACTATCGGGTCAAGCATGGAGACAATGAATTTGCTGATGGACGCAATCACATTAACGGCATCGAGAATTTTTGGGCCATCGCCAAAGGGCGGCTCAATAAGTTCAGAGGCATCAGCAAAGCAACGTTTGCTTTGCACCTGAAAGAATGTGAATTTCGTTTTAATCATCGACAAGATGACCTTTATAAATTACTGTTAAAAATACTCAGGAACAGCCTTATTTAGGAGCCTTAAGTTCCCTTGAACCTAAATAATTTCAGCTTCTCCATCCATCTGATCTCTAGCCGTCGTCATGACAATTTTTCTGAAGAACATAAGCCATAGTTTCTATTCCTTAGTCCTCAAAAATAACTAGAAGTCATCCCCTAACCCTCCTTAGGAGGATTAGGATGCAGCCAAGTTGCACCATGGCCAGAAAGTTTTTAAGATGATATTCATAACGAACAACC